>CAYNNM010000111.1:0-3466 GCA_964398575.1 uncultured Methanosarcinales archaeon | reverse complement strand
CCTCGCCGCGATCACCGAGCAAGACGGCATCGCTGTGATTCCGCATCCGTTCGCGGGAAGAGGTCTATGGCGAGGTCGAGAAAAGGGTCGTCGCCCAGCTTCTCGCGCTCATGGATGGGCTGCAGTCCCGCGGAAAGGTTGTCGTGATCGCCGCGACAAATATCCCTAATGCGATCGACCCTGCATTGCGGCGGCCTGGAAGATTCGACCGTGAGGTCGAGATCGGTGTCCCAAGGAAGGAAGGAAGATTGACCATTCTTAAGATTCACACGAGGAATATGCCTCTTGCGAAGGATGTGGATCTTAAGGAGATATCGGACATAACGCACGGCTTTGTCGGGGCGGACTTAGCAGCTCTCTCGAAAGAGGCTGCGATGATAGTCCTCCGGAAAGTCCTTCCTGATCTTAAGCTCAGCGAGGAGCAGGCGATACCGAAAGAGGTTCTCGAGCAGCTTGTGATATCCCAGTCTGATTTTAAGGAAGCGATGAAGATCGTCCGGCCATCGGCTCTGCGCGAGGTACTCATCGAGAAGCCGAATGTCAAGTGGGACGATATCGGCGGCCTTGATAATCCGAAGCAGGAGCTGCTTGAAGCAGTCGAATGGCCCCTCAAATACCCTGATAGATTCAAGAGGATGGGCATCCGGCCTCCGAGAGGGATACTTCTCTATGGCGCTCCTGGAACCGGAAAGACCTTGCTTGCGAAAGCGGTCGCGAACGAGAGCCAGGCCAACTTCATACTGGTGAAGGGCCCTGAACTGCTCTCGAAATGGGTCGGCGAATCAGAGAAGGCTGTGCGCAAAGTCTTCGAGAGAGCGAGGCAGACAAGCCCGACAATAATATTCTTCGATGAGATAGATTCCATCGCCCCAAGAAGAGGGGTGTCAGCGGACACGAATGTCACAGAGCGCGTGGTCAACCAGCTGCTCACCGAGATGGATGGATTGGAGGAGCTCCACGATGTGGTCATAATCGCCGCGACGAACCGGCCGGATATCGTCGATACTGCGCTTCTTCGGCCTGGCCGCTTCGATCGGATAATACTCGTCGATGCTCCGCCAGAGAAGGCGCGCGTCGAGATACTCAAGGTGCATACGAAGAACATGCCTCTTGGCAAGGCAGTGAAGGTGGATGAGCTTGCGAAAAGGATGGATGGCTACGCGGGAGCCGATATCGAGGCAGTGTGCCGCGAGGCAGCGATGATGGCTCTGCGGGACGACCATAAGGCGAAGGAGATCGCGCAGAAGCACTTTGATCTCGCTCTCAAGAAAGTTCGGCCTTCGATAACGAAGGAGATACGCGATTCCTACGCAGCTCTCGAAGGGCAGTTCAGCAGCGCGAAAGGAAGGGAGATGAAGGAAGAGAAGCCTGCGTATTTCGGCTAGAGATACTTGAATGATTTTTCTTCTATGTATTTTCCTATGTGTTCGTCGGCTTTTTTCAGGATCTCTTTCTGATCATCGAACTTAAGCATACGAAGAGCCTTCTTGAGGTCCGCCCACCTGTGTTTTGTGTGCTCATCGGATATCTTAACATCGCTCCTTGTTCCGACGAGAAACAATATCACTTTCTTCGAGATTATCTTCTTCTTCTCGCGATAGACGTACTCATTCACTTGCTTGAATCCCTTGAATATCTCGTAATCATTTATGCCAGTCTCCTCGTAAAGCTCGCGCTTCATCGCTCCAAGCTCTGTCTCGCTCTTCTCTATGTGGCCTTTTGGGAATTCCCAGAATCTTCCTTTCTTCTGGTATATCAGGAGGTACTCTCTCTTGGGATTGACGACGATCGCTCCTGCCGAGACCTCTTCCCGGACATCCTTGAGGATCGCGATTATCCTTTCGACAGCATCCTCTGGAGAGATATCGGATGTGTCTATGACTGAATTATAATTATCCTTATCGTAGCAGTTGACGCAGTAGTATTTCTTGTATCTTCTTTTATCCGATCTCACCCTCTCGGCGATGCTCCTCTTGGCATCAGCAAGAGTCGAGAAGGATTCTTCCTTCCGTCTATCCTGCATTATCCTCTCCGCACGGACAGAGAGTTTCGCGTCGATGAATATGCTCACGGCATTCTTTATGAATAGCCAGGAAAGGCGCCCATCGATGACAAAATCATCCTCTTTTTTCCCAAGCTCCCTCTGGAAATCATCGACCTCCTTGTCTGTGAATATCTCCTTCTCTCCCAATCTGTTGAGCTCTGCAAGAGACATCCCTCTTTTCTTCGCCATCTCTCTTCTAAAATCCCCTGCTGAGTAATGCTTGTATCCGAGCCTCTTCGCGAGGAGTTTCGCGACAGTGCTTTTCCCTGAGCCAGGGGTCCCGGATATCGCGACTATCAAGAATAATCCCTCCACTGGTGCCCGCACTTTGTGCATTTCAGGAATTTTGTCTCGGGCTCATCCGATGAGCGCGTCTGCTTGGTGAAGAAATAGGCCTTGCCATTGCCGCATCTCTTGCATCTCTCATCGGTCACCGGGAAATTCGATAGCTTCTCTTCGACGACCTCAAAATCATCCTTCTCCTCTCTCTTCTCGCTTATCTTGACAGATCCGCTCGCAGAGCTGTGCCCGCAGGCGCAGGAGAAAGTGGTCTTTCCATCTATCTTTTTCGGCATCATTATCGAGCCGCATTTTGGGCAGAACATTTTCATTGACCTCGTTATTTTGTTTCACTATGCGATTTTTCGAATAGGCGGGATGGAATTGCCAAGCCTCGGGCGGTTGGCAGGGGTCGGCGGGCGGGGCAACCATTCGCAACAGCTATACTGTTGCCAGGATTACCTGAATATATTTATGAACTCGACAAACACTATCTTCACCCATCCGAAGTACGGTATCCGAAAGAGCGCTTTTCCGATGACAAGATGCTCTGGCACATCGAGCTCATATATCTCTGGGCTCGCTATCGAGAGCTGGTTGTTGTCCCCTTTTGTCTGGTAATGGGCCGAGCCGTTCTCCTCCCACTTCTTGACTATCCTGTGTATTATCGGGTCTGGCTTTCCCTGGGCGAATACGATGACGTCTCCGACACCGACAGAATCATCCCCATAGAGCACTATTATGTCCCCTTTGTTGAATCCATTCTTGAAATGAAATCCTGAGAAATCCTCCTTTGATATCCCTATGCGCTCGTAGAAGAGATGATGCTCATCCCAGAACGCCTCGAACCCTTGCGGATGCTCCATGCTTCCTGAGACGACAGCGACCACAGGGTAGTCTGTCTTCAGGATGAATCCGAGCCCCGGATAGACCAGGAACTTTATAATTATGAATGCCAGCGCGACATTGACTATCCAGGATAGAAGCGAATCCTCTTCCCAGATAAAATGCCACACCTTGCGGAAGAGCGATTGTGATTTTCTCATACAAGGATGATTTTCAGGCGGTTTTTAAGGTTTGTGCTTTTAATGCTTTGTTGCATAATTCCCTCAAGGGCTTCGCCCCTTAGCTGAATTATGCAAT
>CAYNNM010000110.1:0-3481 GCA_964398575.1 uncultured Methanosarcinales archaeon | reverse complement strand
GAACTCCTTGTATTTCTGGTTCGAGAGCGCCTTTATCGGCGCTGTGTAGACTACCCTTATCCCTTTGCCTATGTCCCGGTCTATTATGTAGTCGGCTATCAGGGTCTTTCCCGAGCCTGTCGGAGCCGAGACGAGGACGGAGTGGTTCTTCTCGATCGAGGCTATCGCCTCCTCCTGGAAACGATCGAGTGTCAGTCCTTTGTAATCCATGGGCAATCCGGGAATCTCTTTCTTTATTAAGGTTCGCTCCGGCAGGTTTATAAAAGAGCCATCGTCTTTGAGGAGCATGAGATTCAGGCTCAAGAGAAAGACATTGAGGAGAATGATGTATGGGGCAGCGGCATTTATCGTGCTGCTCATAATCGCAGGAGGAGTGTACAAGATGACCGAACAACCAAAGAAAGTATTGCTTAAGACAACGATGGGAGATATCACAATAGAGCTTGCGAAAGATATGCCGATAACCGCGGGCAATTTCGAGAAGCTGGTCAAGCAGGGATTCTACAACGGAGTCGTATTCCACAGAGTGATCCCGAACTTCATGATACAGGGCGGGGACCCTACAGGCACAGGCATGGGAGGACCTGGCTATAAGATAAAGGATGAGTTCGGAAAGCCGAATAGGAATATGAAAGGAACGATAGCCATGGCTAACGCCGGCCCGGATACCGGCGGCAGCCAGTTCTTCATCAATACTGTGAACAACAACTTCCTTGACGGCAAACACCCAGTGTTCGGAAAAGTCATCTCCGGGATGGATGTTGTCGATGCGATATCAAAAGTGAAGAGGGATCGCGAGGATCGGCCGCTAACAGAAGTGAAGATAATCGAGGCAGAACTGATTCAGTAGAAATAGTCTGGGTCGTCGCTTCGGATGACTATCTCTTTTCTCTCTTCCTTGCGATGCTGCCCCCTGGTCGGTTCTGATTGAGGGGCTTTTCGATTATCTGTCGAGGCTTCCTCCCTCTTAAGCGCTCTCTCATTCATCTCCAGGCCTTTTGAGAATGAGATGTTGCCGCAGTTGAGGCATCGGAAATACGGACCCCATTTTCCGCTCGCGGGATCGAGGTACTCTCCGCAGGCGCATCTTAGATCGGTAAGATTCCTCTTCTTATGGCTCTCGCAGACAGGTATGTCCTGAGGGTTCTTGGTCGTCGCCATCCTTTCGCAGAACGGGCATCTATCGACCCTTGATTCGCCGTATCTTTTCGGTATCCGCATCAGGAATCAAGAAAAGAATCCACTTAAAAAGCTAACTGATTATCCAGGTATCGGCGCTGTATGTCATCCTCGCGGATGGGAATTCGAATGTCCCAAGATAATCCGGAGTGATGAGATCGTACCTTATCTCGAGATATTCCATCGGCTGGAGCCTCGAGAGGATCGGGCTATCTCCATGGCTAAGAGAGAATCCATCCCCTGTTCCTGGATGGATGGCTGAAGCTGAGGCGAGTATCGCGTCGTCTTTCAGGCTCTTTCTCTCGACTATGATTCCTGCGAGCGGAGTGAAGTTCGCCGGATGCGCGACATAAAGAGAGATGTCACGGGCCTCCTCGTTCAGGAACGGATTGAATATCCTCACAATAAATGTATTCGTCTCTGCATTCGAGATATATTTATTCTTCGAGTAATGGGTGAGATATATCTGAGAGTAGGGATTCGAGTTGATGGATATCGAACTATGCCCTCCGCTGCCAAGGGCAGTATTGAGCGAAGGCATGCTTGACACTATGTGGGAATGAGGTATCTGATAGCTCGCTTTCGTGTTCGGCGCGGCATAGAGTGTCGTCTTGAGGATGGAATTGTTCTGCGAATATATCTTGAATTCAGTGAGCTGCGAGAATCCTGTCTCGTTCGAGAAGAGAGCGAGGGCATATCCTCCTGTCTCGAAATAGTCGCTTCCGATCGATGATGATGGAAGAAGGGCGAAGAGAACGCCATTTAGGTCTGCATAGATCGCGATATTTTTAGAGGATTTTATCCGCGCGCCTTCTATAGTGGAAAGCTGGTGGACGCCCCTATTATGGCTCACCTCTGAATCGAAGAAGCCATCGTTGTTGGTATCGATCCTGATCTTTGTGCCATTGGAGAGGACTGCGACCTTGAGGGCAGTGTATGCTGCGAAGAAATCATTGCCGGGGATCGAGGCAGGAGTCGAATAGCTTGCTGGAAGAAAATTATCTGCTGAATAGACCCGGAGATAAGATGATGGATTGAGTCCTTTCCGCTCTCCTTTTGAGATGCTCATCTCTGTGACTGAACTTCCTGAATCGATAAGAATAGTGATGTTTCTCTCGGCAAGTATCGACCAGCTCCCGGCCCCATTCTGGATAAGGACATACTCCTTCCTCCAGGAATTCGTCGGAGGGATCGAGAAGACATAGTTCCTGTTTGTTATCGAACCCCAGTTATTGTAGTACTCTCTTCTTCCCGGCTGATAGTACGCGATAGGTTTATCTGACTTATCCTCGCGCCGAATCTCGGCGGCTCGATGACCGGATTAAGAGTGATGTACTCGCCTGCATTGCCTGAGAAAGAATAATCCCATACGCCATCATTGTTGTTGTCGAGATATATCTTCGTATTGTCGAAGAGAGTGTTTATCTTTGGATAGGATTCTGACGGACAGGAAGAAAGGTACCAACACTCCCCGTCTGCTGCCAGAAAATCGCTGCCGATAGAGTAGTAAGGAGTTTCGAATGGAATGGCTGCAGAGACCGCCACAGATAGGGTAAGGAAAATAATTGAAAGAAACACGCCATTCATAGTACGAGCAGGGATGTGCTATTTTTAAGCTTTACTCAATTATCCGAAGGATCTTCTCTTTAGATGTTGTGCCTCGCTCGATCAGGACTCATTGAGACTTCCTGTGCACTGCTAAACGCTCGCGGAAAGAATAAGTGCGAGTCTTCGCTTCGCCATGGATTTTTCTTCAGAACATAACATAACTATTCTATTCTTTAGCCTGTGATCTGAAAAAGCATGCATAGTTAAGTATTTAAATGACCGCTTTTCCCGAGATTGCTTCCGATGAAAAAACTCACAAAAATAATAGCCACCATCTCAGACCGCCGGTGCGAGCCAGATTTCATCAGGCAGCTGCGCGACGCCGGAATGGATGCCATAAGATTAAACACTGCGCACCAAAGCTTCGCTGACACGCTCAAGGTAATCGAAAACATCCGAAGCGTGACTCAGAAAGTGCCGATAATGCTGGACACTAAAGGTCCGGAAATCCGCACAATGGGTGTGGAAGAGCCGGTGGCTGTCAGAAAGGGCGACCGCATATTGCTTAAGGGCGGTGAATGCTCGACTAAAGAATGCATCTGCGTCAGCTACTCGGATTTTGAGCGAGATATCTGCATCGGGCAAAGCATATTGATCGATGACGGCGATATTGGTTTGGTCGTCGTAGAAAAATGCACCGATGGGTTGGTCTGTGAGGTACGGAATGATGGAGTCATCAAGGGGAAGAAAAGCG
>CAYNNM010000109.1:0-3531 GCA_964398575.1 uncultured Methanosarcinales archaeon | reverse complement strand
ACGGAGAAGCGTAGCGAGAGCTACGCTTCATACTAAGAATTATGCAACACAGCAGTTAAATTTAAATATTCCTCAAATCAGAGAAGGATATGAGAAAGGGTCAGATAACGATTTTTGCCATAATCGGTGTCTTAGTATTCTTGCTTTTCACCATATATCTCCTGGCTTCAGAGAAGGAGGAGAAGATCGATGGTCCGAATTCTAGATCTGATTCTTTGGCGGCGAAAGCATATGTTGAATCATGTCTCGAGAGCGAGTTGAAAAGAGGGTTAGTGGTGACTGGTCTTGATGAGCGCGAGCTTGAAAAACACATAGATAATGAGGTGAAAAAATGCATTGAGGCCGGAGATCTCGAGAAGATAGGATTGGTAGCTGGAGAAAGAGGACCAAGATCCTCTGTGAGGCTGAACAATGATGCGCTCGTGGTTGATTTCGACTACCCCATGTGGATTGCGAAAGAGGGGAAGAAAGAGAGTCTTCGGGGATTTAGCAGCAAGATATCTTTGAGCGAGTATGCGAAAATGAATGCTGAGAGACAGCAGAGACTTGCCACAGACGATGGATTTCTCGAGATGATCATCCCTCCAAGGACTACTGCCCTTCTGAACAATGCGGAGATTTCACGGATAGATCTGAGAATTGTCGACTCTGGAGAAGACCCTGTCGTCTTCTCTTCAGTATCGTATGATCTGCAGCCTAACGAAGCGACGCTCATAGAGGAAGCGAAGATAACGATAAAATATGAGGAGGCTGACTTGCCTGTCGGTTTTGATGAGAAAGACCTGACCATCCTGATAAGAGAGTCTGAAAATTCCCCTTGGATTCCTCTAAATACTTTTGTAGATACAGAGAGAAACAGCCTGGAAGCTGAACTTCCGTTTCTTGGGATTGTCTCGTTTGGTCCGAGGGATCCTGAAAAAGCTTATATCGAGATAGTCGGACTCTCGGTGAACGGTGCCGGAAGTCTCTCTCCGAAAATAGTCAACTTCAGCAAGGAGTTTGGGATCATCGAACTTCCGCAAGTGGCTGGAATCGAAAGCGATGAGAAATATGTCTACGCCATCGCGAATGTTGCGCCCGGATCATATCAGGGCCCTGGGGCGATAGTCAGATGCGATATGAATGCTGGAAGCTGCGCGAAAATAGGAGGCATAGAGAAATGCGATCCCGACCAAGGTTTCCAGAAGATAAGGAGTATCGACGGCAAGATGTACATACTTCCCTCGGATGCGATGGATGAACATAATGTACGCGTATGGGGTGTTGTCGGGAACGAAGTCGGATATGTCATGAGTTTTCCTGAGAGAAAAAGAGGGTCAGACATATTGAGATTCATGAATGCGACATATATGCTTGGAGGCCCGCAGGAAATGGCTGCAGGAACTCCTTGCTTCCAAGGAGGCAGTCCTGGAATGGTGATGTACTGCACAGGATGCAAGCAATCTGATCTTGCCAAGATGAATGATGGAACCCCAAAGACAATGACTGTGTGGAGAGGGAGGCTTCTTCTCTCTTCAGGGATGGGTGCTGGAAATTCCCAGATATCGAGTTATGACGGCAATAACTTCACGAAAATCAAGACCGATGTGCCTTATGACCTCGAATATGCCAGGCAATTCAAGGATGAACTATACGTATTCTCGAATTACGGACTATTCAGGACGAAAAACGGGGAGAATTTCACACAAGTGGATTTCTTCAAGGATCACGGATGTCTCGTCGGGGCGAAAAAATTCCTCTCAGATATCGCTGTGCTTGATAACAGACTCTATATTTCGGTGATCGAAGGGACGCAGACAGGGTATGACTGGCTGGAAGACACCAACTTCATAGATGATGTGAAGAAATTTTTTAGCGGAGATTGTAGTGAATATCACCAATCGAGCGTCAAGGAGAGGATAAATACCCTTAAGATATATTCGAGTGAAGATGGAGATACGTGGGACCTCATGTTCTCGGCGCCTTCAGGTCTTGAGAGAGTGGAGGCGAGGGCCAAATTCCCGATGGTTTCCTTCGGAGGAAGACTCTATGCTGCGGCGAGTGTCTCAAGCGGCGAAAGAATCGGCACCGGAGCATCTTATTTTGTCGGTTCGATAACTGAGAAAGAAGGACACATAATCACCTCACCCATGTATCTTGAGAATTTCACAAGCGCAGGATTAAGCTGGAAGGCCACAGATAGTATCAGAGTGGTGCTGCAATACAGGACTGCGAGCAGCGTAGATGAGATTGAAAATGTAGAATTTATCAGTACATCAGATATTGAGCCACTAATCGGAACGCAGAACTATGAAGTTCATCCAATGAAAGGAGGTGACGTATATATCCAGCTCAAGGCGACATTTGAGAAGGCCGATCCTAAAGCCATAGGCAAAATAAATGAAATAAAAATATCCCGTGATGACCTTGGTTTTGCGCAAAGGCAGATAGGTATAATAAAATATTCCTGATCCCTGGATTTTTCAGATTCTCGCCTTCGAGAGCCGGAGGCTGTTTGTCACGACAAAGATGCTCGATGCTGCCATCGCGGCAGATGCTATCATCGGCGAGAATCCCGAAGAACGGGTAGAGCGCTCCTGCGGCGATCGGGATGCCAAGGACATTGTATGCGAATGCCCAGAAAAGATTGCCTCTGATTGTCTTCATCGTCTTTCTCGATAGCTCTATCGCTGATGCTACATCGTTAAGATCCCCTTTTATGAGCGTTATGTCCGCTGATTCCATCGCTATGTCGGTGCCTGTTCCCATCGCGATGCCTACATCGGCCTGCGCGAGAGCCGGAGCGTCATTGATGCCATCGCCGACCATCGCGACGAAATACTTCGACTGGAGCTCTTTTACCTTCTCTGCCTTCTCGTGCGGAAGGACCTCTGCAAACACCTCATCGATGCCTGCCTCTCTCCCTATCGATTCTGCGGTCTTCTGATTATCTCCGGTAAGCATCACTGTCCTTATCCCAAGGAGACGCAGCCTCTCCACCGCATCCTTCGATGTCTCCTTGATGGTGTCCGCGACCGCGATTATGCCCGCGAGCTTCTTATCGACCGCGATGCAGTGAGAGAGATAAGGAAGTGGTGATTGGATCAAACAAAAGGTCTATCTCTTGATCTCGAAGCCTTGAGGAATAAAATGCATATCATCAAGCATAGTGCCTGTCTTCTCGAGTATTCCTGCTATGAACGCCTTGTTGCCGAAGAAATCCTCAAGCAAGTCCCCTTCTGAGGAGAACAGGCCTTCCTCAATCATCATCAGCGCTTCGGCCGATCCCACGTACATCGGCAAGTACTCTATTTCGCCGATGATCTTGGGCGAGAGATCGTTGATCGCCGATGTGAACGCTGGTGGCGCATTGTTCCCGTCCAAGATATAGAAAAACTTGATGTTGCCTTCAGCTATCGCCGTCTGTATCTTTGCCTTGGAGGTTATCTCTTCGAAAGTTTTTTCGTTGACGAAATGGTAGTGGTCAAGCATCGTGCCTGTCCGTTGGTTTATCTTCTGTATCCTGATGCTTTTGACGCCGAAGAAGTCCTT
>CAYNNM010000108.1:0-3576 GCA_964398575.1 uncultured Methanosarcinales archaeon | reverse complement strand
CTGGCGTCCTCCGCCAAGAGCGGTTATCCTTATCCACTCCTCTTTGCGTCCTCGCATCCATCCGTCGTAGATCCTGTGCCCGGTCTTGTTCAGGAATTTCCTCCTGTAATCGGAATACTGGTAGAGGACTGCCTTGATGCTCTCGGTGAGGTTGCTCCTTATCGCAGGAGTCCTTCTTATGAGAGGGACCCAGGATGTCCTCTCTTTCAATTCCCGCAGTATCTCGCCCTGCTTTCCGATGGCAAGCCCAGGCTTCTCCGCCTCTATTATGACGCGGCTTCTCTGCGGGTCGAATGTTATGTTGCCAAGTCCAGCCTCTTCGGGGATCAGCTGCTTGATCATCTTCTCTGTATCCTCGATGTCGTGCGTTATCGCAGGATCAGGCCTTAGCTCGATCCTTTTCTTCAGCTGATTGACTGTGTCCTTGATTATGCCGCCGTTATCGAGGAAGAAATCCTTGTCTTTCGTATATAGGACTATGTTCGCCCCCTCAAAGACAGCGTCGCTTATCTTATCTTTAGGAATATACTTGTATATCTCGTCTATTATATTTGCCATTTTCTTCTTAGAACCTTCTGTTGTTTTGTCTTGCCATATCTCAAATCCAGACCCATCGAATAAAATCGGATATTTAGAACCTACTCTATCTTCTGGCTCAGGTTCCTCTCGACTATCTGCTTGACGCCGTCTTTTGTGACAGCGTAGATGTCGATGCCGTTTCCTGATGCGCTGTCTCTCTGCAGAGCAGCGTTCATCGCCTTAAGGGCCACTTTTGCGCCCTCATTGAATGTGAGCTTCTTCTCGAACATCGTCTCGAGGACTCCGTACGCGAATATGCTTCCTGACCCGCTCGAGACGTAATCCTTGATCAGCGTCACAGAGCCGTCAGCGAAAAGATCATAGACGTGGATGCCCTCAAGATCCTTTCCAGCGAGGACAAAGTGCGTTATCCCTGGGATAAGCGACATCCTCCTGATGTTCGAGTATATCATCCCGCCAAGCAGGTTCGCGACCTCTTTCACGCTCATCTCGCGGTCGCTCCTGACTTTCTTCAGCTTCATCTCAGCCTTGATAAGCTTCGCGAGAAGCTGGGCGTCAGAGACATTGCCCGCCGTAGTTATTATCATATTCTCGGAGATCTCGATTATCTTTCTCGCATCCTTCTGGATGATCATTCCGCCCATTGTCGCGCGCCTATCCGCAGCGACTATGACGCCGTCTGTGCAGACGATCGCGAGTGTGCTAGTGCCAGTCTTTACGACATTCAGGTTTTGTTCCATTTTGATTATTCAACCCCTTCAGAACTCATATCTTATACTCTCCTGAATGCACAGCTTATATTTAAATTTAACTTTTTTAAATAGATGGTTTCTTTATAAACTGCAACCATATTAGTATACAAAAAAGTACCTTAAAGTATGAAAATCAAAATATTTATATATAAGTTCACGCAATATTCCATTATGGTCAAATTTTACTGCGAGAAATGCAAGTACCGCTTCGCGCCGAAGAACCAGGCGAAGCTTCAGGCGCCGAAACTCTGCCCTTACTGCGGAAGAGCAGGTACTGTCCGCTCTGAAGAGCCGATAAACTCGATGATCCGCAATGTGGATGATATGCTCGAAGAGTACTAGTTCAGGAGAGCTTCAAGCTTCTTTCTCATCCTTGGTCCCTTAAGCTTATTTAGCGCCCCTTTCTCTATCTGCCTCACCCTCTCTCTTGTCAGGCCGAATTCCTTGCCGAGGTCCTCAAGTGTCCTTGATTTTCCATAGAATCCGAAACGCGAGAGGACAATGTGCTGCTCCCTCTCATCGAGTACATTCATTATTCCGAGGATATTCTCTCTTCTCTCTTTCTCCGATACTGCATCTTCAGGGTTTGGCGAATTATCATTCTCGATGGCTCTGATGAGCTCAATGCCGCCGTGTTCGCCCTCTGCCATCACATCCTCGAGCGAAAGAGTGATTTTCGGAAGGCTCTTGAGATAATTTATCTTCTTTATAGTGTATCCTGTCATCCTCGAGAGCTCATTTGGCGCTGGCTCCCGTCCGTATCTCTTCTCGAATCTCTTCTCACTCCTTATGAGGCGATTGACCTGCTCGGCGTGATGGACAGGAATCCTTATCGCCTTCTGATCCATTATGGCTCTCTCGATCCCCTGCTTTATCCACCAACCAGCATATGTGACGAACTTCACGCCCTTTCCCGGGTCGTATTTCTCAGCAGCGGTGAGCATCGCAAGATTCCCTTCCTCGATGAGGTCCTCGAACTCAAGGCCCCGGCCAAGATACCTCTTCGCATAGAAAATCACGAATCTTAGGTTCCGCACTATCATCTCGTTCTTGGCATCATCATCGCCTCTCCTGGCGAGCCTGCCAAGTTCCAGATCTTCAGCGAGATCGGTGTATTTCTCAGGAATCTCCTTGATATACTGGCTGAGCGAGTGAGGCGTGTTCGCCCTCTTCTCCTGCTTCCTCTCGGCCTGCTCCTCTCTCAGCAATTCAGAAGGCGAATCATCGTAGTTATTCATTTCATTCTCCATATTTTGCGAAGAAGGGCTGATTTATAAGCTTCTCTTTGTCCTACCAGAAATCCCTGAGCTTCTCGACCCTCTTCGGATGCCTGAGCTTGCGGATGGCTTTCGCCTCTATCTGCCTTATCCTCTCTCTTGTGACTCCGTAGGTCTTTCCGACCTCATCGAGTATCTGATCGCCTCTCTTCCCGAAAGACCGAATCTTGAGAGGATGACATCTTTCTCGACATCGTTAAGATCGCCGAGCACTTCTGATATCGCCTCATCCCTCTTCTTCCTGTCAGAATAAGTCTCGTATGTCTCTGTCGCTTTCGCAGGCAGGAAGCTTTTCAGCTCTGTCTCCTCTCCCACGCCGACCCTCTTCTCGAGGGAGACGATATCGACGAAATTATTGCTCCTGATCTTCTCAAGGAGCTCCTTCGAGATTTTCGCTTTCCTCAGTATCTCCTCGTCGGAAGGCTCCTCTCCTGTTCTTATCACTGATCTTTGGACAATCCTATTCACCCGGTAGATCGCCTCCAATGCGTGCACCGGCAGGCTCACTTCCTGATAATTATCCTTGAATGATTTCGATATCTTCTGTTTCATCCACCATAGCGAGTATGTGCTGAACTTAAAACCCCTCTCTCCCCTGAACCTGTGCGTGGCCTTCATCATCCCGATGAATGATTCCTGGTCCTTGTCATCCGCAGGCATGCTGTATGTCTTCGAAAGCTCGGTCGCGCGGTACGTCAGGCCGATATTGGATTCGAGAAATTCGCTCTGCGCCTGAAAATCACCTTCCCTTATCCTCTCGGTCAGTTCTTTCTCCTCTTCCCTGGTGAATCTCGTCGCTTCAGCGAAGAGAGCAGGAAGGCTATCGCCTTTCCCCGAAACGACATATTCGAGAAGGTCTTTCCCGAGGACAAACACTGTCCCGACATCGAATTTACTCTCATCAGAATCAACGTCCCTTGTGAAAAGGCCATTTCTCCCATTTTTCGGGGCACTTTTCGAGTATCTGATCGCCTCTCTTTCGACAGATGCGCCAAGCATCTTCGCAG
>CAYNNM010000107.1:0-3602 GCA_964398575.1 uncultured Methanosarcinales archaeon | reverse complement strand
ACGAGGTATAATATAAGAACTTATATATAAAACTCACGTTTAGTTGACAATATCCACCTACGGAAAGCTTTAAAAATCAGTCTCGTATCCATTCCATGATGATCGCGCAGACTTTCGAGAAAGACGAGCAGGCGGATGTTCTTGCCATGAAGGACCTCATAAAGAAAGAGCCTCTTGAGATCGCGAAGGCCCTCTCTGAGAGATTCTCGAAAAGATACGGATTCGAGTTCGGAGGCTATGTCCGAGTGACATACAGCATAACTGATGACATATACACTATCGAGTGCGGGACAAGCTATAAGGAGAATGTCGACAGAGGGGATTTCCTGCAGATCCCAGAGAGAGTCAGGTTCTACCGTGAGATAACTGCGGCGAAAAGGAAGAAGTAGGGATATTCTTGATACATCTATTGAATGAAGGAAAGACATGCCACTCCTGCGGGAAAGATAACTCCAGAGGATTGTGGCGCTCAGAGCACGCTGACAGCTTCCACTACAAGACCTTTCTTTGCGGCTGCGGGAAGAAAATGAGGGTAAAAGTCAGCTTCCTTGGCGATGGCCACGATAACTGGGATGGCAATCTTGAGAAGAGGATCAGAAGGATAGCCTGACTAGGGCCCGAAAGTCCAAAAAGCATTTAAATCGCCGGCTTTTTCCTCCATATATGTCTAAGCTCCGGAAATTCAAAAGACCTGTCGGAAAGACCGAAGGCGCTGCCCCGAAAAGAAGAAGGCTGACCAAGCAGGCCTGGTGGTCGATAGGCCTTGGAGCCATAATGATTTTCTCTATCGCAGGCGCTTTTGTCGCGGACAGCGGAGGGGGCGACTCCCTAAAATACGGCGAGACCTCATTCCGCTATGTGAATGGCGAATACGCTGCCAAGATCGGGAAGGCCGAGCATATATTCAGCTATTTTCCGACTGAAGTGGAAGACATAGCCCTTCCTCCTGAAGCGAAGATGGCGCTTCTCTCGACACCGCAGGTGATCCTCACATTCAAGCCGGTCCCCGGCCAATCATTCGCCATCGATTCAGCACGCTTCGATATATCGAATGCCCTCTACGGCAGCGGAAAGAGCGTGGTCGAAGGCATAGCGGGACTCGACTCAAGATACGCGATACCTTACATCACCTGCGAGAATGCGACAGCATTCGTTCCGGCGATATTTATCGAGGTCTCCGAAGGAGAGATGGGGATATCATTCACTGATAACTGCATAATCTTGAGGGGCCAGGGAGAGGATGATATCCTCAAGCTCAAGGACAGGCTCCTCTATTCCATCTATGGGGTGATGAACTGATGAAGAAAAAGAAAGACAGAAGGATGATGTATCTCGCAGGCGGATTCGCGATAGTCCTTATTGCGATATTCGCCCTCTCCCTTCTTCGAGGAGAGGACACGAGCAAGAGATACACCTACAATGGAGTTTTATTTTCGAAGGAAGGAAATTTTTGGTACTCTTCTAAACAAATTTTAACCACTGAAGGTCCAAAACTCTTAAGTCTGGAAACCAGATTCAGTCCGAGAGATTTAGAGTATATTCCGATGGACAGACAAGTAACTGCTTTCTTCCATGAAGATAACCAAACTTTAATTGACGCAGTCTATCTTACAATGGATCCGATTGGGAAAAATAATACAATGAAGGTCTTGGCAGGGATACATATTAATCAAATCAGGACACTGGGAATAACTGTCGAAATTGCATGCACAGAAAACGTGACTGATTCATGTAGAGAGAGACCAATTATAACTTGTGAAGACAAATTTCCAGTAATATATTTAAAAGAGTCAGATAGAGAACAAATAACTTATGTTCCACACAGGTGCGTTGTCATTGAAGGAAAAGATATTGGCATGGTGAAGTCTGTAGAGCGTTTGCTCTTCCAGTGGTATGGAGTGATGTATTAGTTTTGTTATTTTTTATTACTTTTTAGTAGTTAAAAAAGAAAGATTTATATATGATTGTTCTGTCTTTAGTTGATGAAAGAGAAAAAAGACATACCCACTATCCTTAGCCTGACTAATGGAATGGGTCGCGCAGTAGATGACCTCCTCGAAACACTGCTTGACGACTCTCTGTCTCTCGACAGTATCTCTACGATATCCGAAAACGAGCAATTCGCGCTGATCACAAAAGAGATACGCGAACAGATGCACGCCGGCGAGGCGCAACTTCATAATTTCTCGTGGATAATCGCCGATAAGTATCTTTCAAAAACACTCGGAAAAAGATGGAAGCAAAGGACTGCTGCCAAGAAAAAGAATGCGTCTCCGGAGCCGAAGAAGCAATTCATCCAGCAATATGTCCTCCAGGGCAAATGCCCGAAATGCGAGACAAAGGTACAGAGAAGCCCAATCATACTGACGCGCGATCTGATGAAAATCACAAAAAGCTCGGATTATGACCTCGCTACCCATCTTGAGGGAGAATACCCGACTTTCTGCCCGAATGATGGCACCATCTCTCCGATAGTCGCTTCCTGGTACGAGTATCATCCGACTGATGCGCTTTCCAAGATGAATGATTTTCCTTTGAGCATAGTAAAGCTCCGTGTCAAATCAGCGACGAGCCTTGCCGCGAAAAGCATAATGATGTACGCATCAAGCGAGAGGATAAAGGATGTCTATGCGATGACTTTTGTGGTGAAAGACAAGGATGCCATAGTGCCGCTGCAGGATATTCTGACAAAAACTGAAGGGCAATGGATAGAGATCCCCCATCTTCGGGAGGATTTCATCAAGAATCCGAAGAAGAATGGATACCAGGCACTGCACCTTGTAGTGCTCAGAAACAACATCCATTTCTCGATACATCTTGAGACCGAGAAGATGTATCGTAACAATATGGTCGGGGATGCAAGCCACATCTCATATAAGGAAGAGCAGATTGGCGAAATCGCCCGCAAGATAAAAGATCGGCCTCAGGTAAGATATGTCCTCGAAGAATTATTCTCGGGGAAGAAGAAATGATCACTCTTTCTTCTTGACAATGTCTACTTTCAGATTGAGATCCTTCAGCGACTTCTGGTCTATCTCTCCAGGAGAACCGTCCATTGGGCATTCGGCTGCCTTGTTCTTCGGAAATGCGATGACTTCGCGGATGTCGTTTGTGCCAAGCATCATCGCGACAAGCCTGTCCACGCCGATTCCCATCCCTCCGTGATTCGGGCCGCCGTATCTGTAGGCCTCAAGCAGGAAACCGAATGAATCCTCGGCTCTTTTATGGTCGAATCCGACAAAATTCATTATTCTCTCCTGGAGCTTTGGGTCTGATACCCTGATCGAGCCGGAACCCATCTCGACACCGTTTAGCACAAGGTCCCAAAGATCCCCAAGCACCTCATCCGGCCTCTTCTCGAAATCATCGATGAACTCTCTCTTTGGCATCGAGAACATGTGGTGCTCTGGCTCCCACCTGTCCTCATCCTCGTTATACGCGAAAAGAGGAAAATCATTCACGAACAGGAAATCGAATCTCTTCTCGTCGATGAGCTTAAGGTCGTGCCCGAGCCGCAGGCGCAGCTGCCCGGCGATCTGCGCAGCCCTCTTCTCCTTGTCCGCTATGAACATAAGGACAGACCCGTTCTTCGCATCCATCCT
>CAYNNM010000106.1:0-3647 GCA_964398575.1 uncultured Methanosarcinales archaeon | reverse complement strand
TCTGCATGGCCTTGCACTTCCTCCAAAGCTTTTAAATGATTCGCTTTTCCGAAGGAATGTTTAAATATCTCCTGATATCTCTGAAGTCATGAGCATGCCCGTATTTAAGCTGGACAAACCATATTTTGGAACAGACGGTCTTCTGGAAGACTACGTCAGCGTTCTATCTGTGGCTGCATATCTGAGGAAAAAGTCAGCCAATTCAGGGCTCCTGTCGAGAGTGGGGTTGATCAAGAAGCTCAAGGATGAAGCGAGAGCTGAGGTCGCTTCAGAGATGGAAGATATCTTCGATAGGAATGAGATTGATGTCTCATTCGATGGGGAAAGAGACATAATCTATTCCAAGGCCGCCGATTCCTCGAAGGGGCTTGCGGATGCGATCGAGTCATTGAATTTCCTTATGAGAAAGTACGGCGCTGCAGAGATTCGCGGCATCCCTTCAGAGATGGAACTAAGCGAGATCTAACCAAACACTCTCTGGTAATTCATCCAGATATTCCTCTTGACTTCCTCTTCCTCGAATCCCTTTATCTTCGCGATGGCTTTTCCGACCAACGCGACATTCGCAGGCTCGTTGCGCTTGTTCTCCTCAGGATTCGGAGCGATATAGGGACAGTCAGTCTCAGGGAACAATCTATTTATGTTCACTTTCTTCGCCACTTTCTTGAAGTGCTTGCTGCGCTCGATGTTTGTCGGGATTGTGAAGTAGAAATCCATATCTATTGCCTTATCAACAAGCTCCTGATGGCCGGAATACATATGGAGGATGACTTTGCATTTGGCGTCTTTCAATTCTTCAAGGATGTCTTCCTCTGCATTCCTCGAGTGAACAATTATCGGCTTATTCAGCTTTTCGGCCAGCGCGATAAATCTTCGAAACACTTCTTTCTGCTTACCGTGCATCGCAGGATCCTTCTCCCAGTAATAATCAAGACCAACCTCGCCGATGGCGACAAACTTATCTTTCTGCGACTCGATCCACTTAAACTCAGCATCAAGCTCAGGGTCGCTCATCTTCTGCGCTTCGATCGGATATATCCCAAGCGCCGCCTTGACGATAGGATACTTCGATGCGATCTCAAGACACCGCCGGTTATCCTTGACATCAGTGCCGTTATTCACGATCGCAGAAACACCTGCTTTTCTCGCCCGCTCGATAACTGCGTCTAAGTCCTTCTCGAAATCCGGATGGTCCAGGTGCGCGTGCGTGTCGACTAACATCCATCATTAGAAACAAACTAGGTTTTTAAGGGTTGCGGATGCATCAGATTTATTAACTCTCGCGCATCATCTTGCCCCATGGCGAAGCTTATCGATTTCCTCGAGAGGAATGCGACAGGGAAGAAGGTCCTTCTCCTTTTCATAGTCGCGAATCTCATCGCAGCGTACATGTTCCTCTATTCGATACCGAAGCTCACAGAATACTCCGGAGGGATGGAGATACTCGATACGAAGACGACAGGCTATCTCACGATGTATGTGAGGTCCCTTCTCTCGAATCTCGGTGAGGAAGGAAGAAGCTTCTATCTCTATTTCCAGCTGCTGCCGGATACGATATATCCGATCATCTACGGATCCGCCTATTCGCTGATGATCCTGTATTTTCTGAGGAAGCTTCGGGCGAAGGGAAGGAAAGTAAGGTATCTCGCATTCATTCCTCTTGCGGCAGGCCTCTTCGACATCCTCGAGAACATCTCGATAGTCTCGATGATCCTGATCCAGCCAGTCTTCTCGGAGACACTCGCGAAGTTCACGCTCGCATTCACGCTTCTGAAAAGCGCGGCATCGACTGTTTTCTTCAGCGCGCTGATAATCTTGATTGTTTCATTCTCGGTGAAAAAAATAATCAAGAAGATAAAAAAATAACTTATTCGACAACTCTTGTCTCGATCTTCTCAAGGTCGCAGAAATCTGTCCGGAAATTGTATGCTCCTGCATTCAGAAAGACAATCTTATCGCCGACCTTCGGCGAGTCAAGATACACTTTGTATCGGAAAAGATCCATCGAGCAGGGAGTGACTCCCTTGATGACATAGGGCCTCCCTTCTTTCTCGGAGACTTCGCCTTCGACAAGCAATTTCACGGGGACAATCAATGCATCCATATCTGAATTGTAGACAGATGCATCGACGATGATGTTGCCATCGTATATCGCGATGATGTTAGCCACGAGCTTGCCGGCAGGAGCTGCGATGAAGCGGCCTGGCTCTATCATTATCTTTATTCTCTTGCTGTTCAGAAAAGATCTCAATTCATTGATTTTCTTAAGCACAGATCCTATGACCTCCGCATTCGTATTCGCGTATGTGCTCGGAAGCCCGCCACCGATATTCAGCGTGTCGATTATGTCGAAAGTCTCCGCGTCGAACATATTGCTTAATTCATACTCATAGTTCCACTCAGAGAGGTTCTGCGTCTTTCGGTGGAAATGTATCCCGAGCGATGCGATATTCGGATGTCCTTTCAGTCCCTTTATTCTCTTGTTCACTATAGCTGCGCTCATTCCGAAGACGAAATACTTCTCTGTCCTGATAGAGTACTCTTTCAATTTTACGCGAAGCATGAGATTGATCTTGAATGGTGCTGAACCATTCCCACCGACCAATCCCCTGACTGCCCGCCCCTCAAGAGGCAAATGCCTTGCATTTGCGGAGATAGTTGTGCCTGATTTTTCAAGCCATCGGAGAAGAGCATCAAGGTCTGACTCATTATCGACGACAAAGCTCCTGATTCCATCGCCAGTCAATTCATCGAGCAGAGTATCGTTCAGCCCCTGCGCAATGAAAAGCACTCTTGACTTATCCTTGATGTGTTTCAGCTCGTTCTTCAAATGAACGCTGAACATGCAATTTGTCTCTCTCTCAAGGATCGGAGTTACATCGGGATTTGTCTTCGAGCTGTAGCTCACGATATTTGCGATGCCCTCCGCTAATTTGTACTGCGAGAGTATCTTCTTCTTCGATAGCTCGAAATAAGGCTTATTCATCTTTTGTCTCCGAAAGCAGCCCTTCGCCTCTCAGCTGCTCCATCGCGTGTATCATCACAAGCGGGAACATTATCGTCACATCGCCGATCACTGTCGCGATATCCGCTTCATCCTTCACTTTCCCCCACGATTTCGCTTCCCTTGTCGTAGCTCCGGATACGCTTCCAGAGGACTGGTGCGCTGTCGTGAGATAGACTGCATACTCAGCGCCGCCATTGAGCAGAGTCGAGAGTATCGCGTGATGCTTCGATACTGAGCCGCCAAGAGCGATGACGCCCTTCCTCTCATCATGATTTGTCGAGAGCAGTATCTTTCCGAAATCTGCCACCACATCGACAATGAAATCCTTATGCTCCTGCTGGAACAAATAGAGGTGGAACCCGAAAGCCCCATCAGTTATCGCAGGGCAGAAGACCTGGACATCATTCTTCGCTGCCTGATAAAGGAATGAATCCTCATCGTCGAGCATGAGACCCATCTCGCGCAGCATCTCAGACACAGTCCATCTCTTCTTCTTATCGTACAATCTCTTAAGCATCGGCCGCACCCAGTCCTCGTGGAAGTCGGCGAACTCGCGCGTGGAGGCGTCGTACCGGTCGCTGCGGCCGCCGTAGGTCTTGACCACCGCGATGCCCTGCACGAGTTCCACGACCGCCGCGTT
>CAYNNM010000105.1:0-3653 GCA_964398575.1 uncultured Methanosarcinales archaeon | reverse complement strand
GCCTCGATAATCCCGCTCGATACCATAAAGAAGATGTGCGGGCCGCTCATAAACCCTGCTGTGAAATTCACTATTCCGGGAATCCTCTTCATCGACACGCCGGGCCACGCGGCATTCACGAATCTGAGGAAAAGAGGTGGCAACCTCGCCGACATCGCGATAGTCGTCATAGACATAAACGAGGGATTCCGGCCGCAGACCATCGAGACGATCGAGATCCTCAAGCAATACAGGACACCCTTCATCGTCGCGGCGAATAAGATAGACATCTGCGAGGGATGGAAGAAAGAGGATAGGAACCTCCTTGCGAAGCTTAAGGCCTACGGCCCTGACTGCCAGAAGCTCGACGAGAAGATATACGCCCTTGTGGCGCAGTTCTCTGAGCACGGGTTCAATGCGGAGAGATTCGACCGTGTCGATGATTATAGGAAACAGATAGCGATAGTCCCTGTCTGCGCGAAGACGGCTGAAGGGATACCTGAGCTCCTTATGGTTCTTATCGGCCTCGCCCAGAAATATCTCGAGGAGAATCTCTCGACGACAGATGGGCTTGCTAAGGGGACGATTCTCGAGGTGAAGGAGGAGAAGGGCCTTGGAAAAACACTCGATGTCATACTCTACGATGGAATGCTCAAGGGCAATGATATGATTGTCATCGGGACGATGGATGAGCCGATTGTCACGAAAGTGAGAGCGCTCCTTGTTCCTGATGCTCTTGCCGAGATGCGCGATAAAAAGGCGAAATTCAAGCCGATAAAGGAGGCGCACGCTGCCATCGGGATAAAGATATCCGCTCCGGGCATCGACGATGTATTCTCAGGGATGCCGGTGAGGGGAGCTGACGGAAAGACACTTGCCGCAGTCAAGGAAGAGATAAAGAATGAGGTCGATGAGGTTGTCATCGAGACAGACGAGCAAGGAATAGTTATCAAGGCAGACAATCTCGGGAGCCTGGAAGCCATGATGAATCTCCTGAAAGGAAAAGGGATCTCGATAAGGGCAGCTTCGGTCGGGCAGATCTCGAAGAAAGACATCACTGACGCCCTCTCGAACTATGACCGTGACCCGCTAAGCTCTGTCATCCTCGCCTTCAACAGCAATGTATCTCCTGAGGCAGAAGGGCACATATCCCCTAAAGTCAAGATAATAACAAGCAATGTGATCTACAGGCTTCTTGATGATTTTGAGGCCTGGAAGGAGGATGCGAGAAAGAGGCTTGAGGCAAGAGAGCTTGACGATGTCGTTCGGCCTTGCAAGCTGCAGCTTCTTCCGAACTACATATTCCGCCAGTCGAACCCTGCGATTATCGGGGCCGAGGTGCTCGCAGGGACCGCGAAGACCGGTATGCCGATCATGCGTGCCGACGGAAAGACACTCGACTACATCAAGGCGATGCAGCTTGAGAAGGAATCGGTCGGGGAGGCTATGAGAGGCAAGCAGGTCGCGATATCGCTCGATTCGGTGACGATAGGACGCCAGATAAAGGGTGATGAGGTCCTCTATTCGGCGATACCTGAATCTGATTTCCGGAAGATAAAGGAGCTCAAGCAGTATCTTAGTCCTGATGAGGTCGCGGCCATAAAGGAGATAGCTGAGATAAAGCGCAAGGACAATCCTGTCTGGGGAATCTAAAGGATTAAATATCTGGAAGGCATCCTGATTCCATGCCGAAATACAAGCCTGATTTCTTCTATCCTGATGCGGTCAGATTCATGGCCAGGCATTATGAGATATATTCCCAGCGGGCAGTAGATAGTCAATACAGGGAGGAAGTCGCAGAAGCGCATCTGATGGCGACCGGCGAGTCTGATCTCGCTGCGAAGATAGTGCTTGGCGGAAGGAAAGGGATATTCAATGACAGGGAGAGGGCCCTCTCGCAGGAGATGTATTCGCGATACTCAAGAAAGAAGAAAGAGCGATTCGAAGAGGAAGGGGACAGTTATTTCGGAATGACTCACGAGAGGTATTCTGGAATGCTTCTTGAGAATGGCTTTGAGAGACAGCTATCGTACAGGATAAATAATGGTCTTAAGGAGACTGAGATATGGTTCAAGAAAAAAGATGCTTTGCTTATTCTTCTCGAGAGAGTGGGGGGCAACATCTTCTCGAGCACTATCCATTACGAACTGCGTACAAAACGCACGACAGAGGAGCTCGAACCGATCGACAGGATATTCCTCGAGAGCATCGCGAAAGAGAAAGAGAGGCATTTTGTCAAATGGACAGATGCAGGTGGCGGATTCTATTGCATCAAGAAAAGCGTGATTGAGGGTCTCATCTCCCATCTTGGGAAGATCGGTCAGAATGGCTGGCCGACAAAAGACCATTGGTGGAATTTCAGCGTCCATTTCCCTGAAATGCCTGATGAGCGAAAGGCGATTTTGGGGAATCTTCCATTCACGACGCTTGAGACGATAGGGATGATGAGCACACCCTGACTACTTCTTCACAGACCTTCTTGCCCCGCCTACACGGTATGGGGAATGGCGGCTCTTCTCCCTTTTTGAGCTCCGCTCGGAAGGATAATCTATCAACTCATCGCGCCCGTCGTAGCCGCACACCCGGCAGACCACTGCAGGCTCGCCTATGTACTCGTGTATCATCACTTCCTCTGATCCGCAGCGTGGGCAGCGCTTCATAGGTAAGGATAGCGATGAAGGTATTTAATCCTTATGAAAAGAAGAAAGAATCAAAAAAGAAAAATTCAGGCGGTTCTTGTCACAGTGAATACACCGACCTCTATCGCATTATCTGATCCTGCGGGATAGAGTCCGTACTCGAAATCCTCGCCAGGCACTGTGAAGACAAAGGAAGTCTCCTCGCCAGGCATCACCGCTCCGCTTGTGCCCCAGGCGCCCTTAAGCTCGTAGCCGTCAGATGACATATCTGCCGCGGATACTCTGAAGCGCAGCTCTATCCTCTCGCCGACCATCGCCATTATGCTCGAGCGGTCGATGCCGAACCTGTCCGCTGTTATCAGGAACTTCTTTATCGTCGGAGCGGTCTCTGGAGCAACTACCCTGACAGACATCTCATCAGTCCAGTAATTCTGCCCGCCGATCATCGCGTGAGCCCTGAGGTAGAGCATAGTCGCCCCTGCCGGAACCTTTATTGTGGCTGAGAAATCGCCAGGAACAGAGAACTGTCCGCTCGCGTACCTGTCTGTCAGGAAAGGATATCCTGCATCAGCTGGCGCGATGGCGCGTCCGAATGTCCCTCTGTGGCTCGCGACATCGAAATGCGCTGCCGTATGCGTGGCAGTAAGAGGGCCTGCGGCATCGATTCTCCACCTGATTGTCGCATCAGCTCCTGCTGTCAGCTGCATAGGGAGCTCGACTAGCCGTATCGATGGTATCGCCTCGGCTGACGGCGGTGTCGGTACCGGAGCCGGAGCCGTGACTGGCGGCGGTGTCGGGGCTGGCGGCGGAGCAGGAATCTCCTCGACAACCCTTCCTGTCGTGCATCCGAGAACGAATGCAGCTAAAATCACAGATAGCCATAGCAGTAATCTCTTCATTTTTGCACCTCCTAAAATGAAATGATTCAGCGCCAATAAGAAGAAAAACAGTGGCAAGAATATGCTTATCGAAGGGTTAATGGATGCTTTGTTGCATAATTCCCTCAAGGGCTTCGCCCCTTAGCTGAATTATGCA
>CAYNNM010000104.1:0-3770 GCA_964398575.1 uncultured Methanosarcinales archaeon | reverse complement strand
AAAAAGTCTATGTCTTAGTCAGGAAATAAAAACAAAGAGTTTCCGCGCAGGGCCCACTATCCCCGCAAAACCTTTATATATCATTGGGGAATTGACTTAGGAATGGCAAAAGCGATAATCTTCGATTTCTGGGGGACACTGATAGACGAAGGAGTCTACCCTTCTTTGATGCGGCAGACCAAATACTTCATGGGCCTGCGGGATATGCAGTTCCACGACTTCATCCTCAAGTTCGAGGACGCAGTAATGCTGAAAAGATTCGAGGACAAGAAGGATGCCTTCGCAGCGGCCTTCGCAGCCTTCGGCCTCGAACACAAGCCCTGGCAGATGGAGAAGCTGATAGGCCTCTGGAACAGGGTAACGCTTTTCTCGAAACCCTACGATGAGACTCTCGAGGTCCTCGCTGATCTTAAGAAAGACCACAAGCTGATACTGATGTCGAACGGCACCAATTTCACTAATGAGGCAGTGATGGATAAATTCAAGATGCGCGGATTCTTCGACGGCATCTATGTCTCGTACGACACAGGGCATCTGAAATCCGACAAGAAGATATTCGAGAAGGCGCTTAAGGAGCACAAGCTCAAGAAAGATGATGTCGTCATGGTCGGAGACTCTATCGAGAGCGATATGAAGGCGGCTGAGGCAGCAGGCATAAAGGGAATACTTGTCGATAGAAGGGAGAAGAGAGAGTATCCCTTGAAGATACGAAGCCTGGTCCAGTTAAAAGAGATAATGAAATGAAAGACTGCCTCTTCTGCAAGATAGCGAGGAAGGAGATCCCAGCGGACATCGTCTATGAGGACCAGGACACGATGGCTTTCCTTGATATACGCCCGATAAATCCCGGGCACACACTTCTCATACCTAAGAAGCATTCTACGAATCTCTACGACACTGACGATGAGGTCTTAAGAAAGCTCGCACCGGTTCTCAAGAAGGTCGCGATAGCTGTCAAGAAGGCAGTGAATGCCGACGGGATGAATATCGGGATGAACAACGAGGGCGCGGCAGGCCAGATAATAATGCACCCTCACTTCCATATCATACCGAGAAGCGGCACAGACGGGCACCGCCACTGGCACGGGATAGAGAACTTCCCGAAGGAAGAGTCGAAGAGATTGGAAGAGAAGATAAAGGAGAAACTTCAATAGACTAGAATCTTTTTGTCGAGCTTACCTGCTCCTTCTTTATGTCGTACGATCTTCCGTCGTGACTGAGAGTATATCTCATCGCATCGATGTGGAAAAGATGATCCGCTATCTTCTCAGCTGACAGATATGCTGTAGCGACGACTTTTCTCTCGGAACTCGAATTTATGTATGCCTGCTGACCGCGGCTCCAGTGATTGTCCTCTAAGAACTGGAACATCATCTCGACGATCTCGTCTTCCTGTGTCTTGCCCTCAAGGACTTTCCCTATCTCTTTTTCGCAAGCCTTATCGAGGGGCCTTCCAAGATAAGATAGATCTATTTTCTTTTTCATCTTCTGATCACTTCAGCCATTCCGGAGCATCCATCCTGTGACCTTCGGGGTCCGTGAATTTGATCTCGTAGTTTCCTTTGTTGTTATGATATATTATCTTGATGTGCTGTTCGGGGCGAGAGATGCCGGGTTTTATCCCATTCAGGCTTCCTGAAGGGTATATCTCAAGCAGCGTTTCGATCCCTTCGCCAGGAGTCACTTTCGCCATCCTTCCAGTCCTGTTGGCTTTCTCGACGAAGAGTTTCGCGATCAGGCCGACAGTGACGAGGTGGCTTTCATAATCCAGTTTCTCTTTATGATTCATTTATTACTATTTGGAAGTAACTCATTTATATAGTTTTAGTATACATTTATGTATACAATATATAAATTATTTATAAATAAATCCCAATCCCTAAATAATATGTGCGGAATAATCGGCGTATTCAACAATGATGAGGCAACATCTCTTCTCGAGAGGGGGCTCTTGAAAATAAAGAACCGCGGAAGGGACGGATTCGGGATATCGACAGAGAGGGAACTCAAGGTCGGCAAGAGAATTCCGAGAATAGAGCCAGCGAAAGCTGCCATCGGACACGCGCTCCATTCGATAGTATCGAAAGTCCCGCAGCCATTCGAAAAAGCGAACTCAAGATTCGTCGCGAACTGCGAGATATACAACTGGGAGGCTCTCGCAGAGAAACACGGCATCGGGGCGAGAAACGACGCAGAGCTTCTCTTCTTGCTGCTAGAGAGGAAAGGGACATCCGCATTGGATGAGATCGACGGCGATTACTCATTCGCGTGGTGGAGAGGGAGTGAACTCATAATCGCGAGGGACCTTGTCGGCGTCAAGCCGCTTTGGTATTCCCATTCCGATTCATTCGCATTCGCATCCGAGAGAAAAGCGCTTCTTGAGATGGGATTCGATAACCCGCTTGAGCTGAATCCAAGGCAGCTCCTGAGATACGATATCGGGAGAAACTCGCTTCTCTTCGAGAAGGGGCAATTCTACAGTATCGAGCCTGAGCACAAAGAGAGCGAGGACAAGATCATGGAGAGGATATATGGCCTCATCACCAATGCTGTCGCGAAAAGGATTCCTGAAAAAAAACTCGGGCTCCTTTTCTCAGGCGGAGTCGACTCCACACTGATCGCGATGGTGCTCTCACAGCTCGGCGCTGATTTCACCTGCTACATTTCTGCTGTCGAGGACAGATCGATGAAAAGCGAAGACCTCCTTTATGCACGGATGGCAGCGAAAGAGATGGGACTCAGGATGAAAGTCATCAAGGCGAAGCAATCCGATGTCGAGAAGCACCTGAAGAAAGTCGTTCCGCTGATCGAGGACACGAATGTCACGAAAGTCGGAGTCGCATTGCCGTTCTATCTCGCCTGCAGGGAAGCGAAGAAGGATGGGGTAAAGGTGATGATGAGCGGGCTTGGAAGCGAGGAGCTCTTCGCAGGCTACAGCCGCCACTCATTCGGAAAAGCGATAAACAGCGAGTGCCTGGCAGGTCTCCAGAAATCATATGAGAAGGACCTCTATCGCGACGATGTTGTCACGATGGAGAACAATATCGAGCTTCGCGTGCCGTTCTTCGATAAGGAACTCATCGATTACGCGTTGAAGATCCCCGGAGAGCTGAAGATAAGGCAGGGCTACACGAAGCACATCTTCCGCGCGGCTTGCGAGAGATACGGGATGCCGAAAGAATTCGCCTGGCGGAAGAAGAAGGCAGCGCAGTACGGCTCAAGATTCGACAAAGTCATCGAGAGACTGGCGAGGAAGAGCAAAGCGAAGTACAAATCGCATTATCTTGCACAGTTCCATCCGAGAGCTAACCTTAGATTGGGTGTGCTTTTCTCAGGCGGCAAGGACAGTGTCTATGCGATGCACGTGATGGCACGGCAGAACTACGAGATCGCATGCCTGATCTCTCTACAGAGCGAGAACAAGGATTCATTCATGTTCCATACACCGAATATTGACATGACTGGGATGCAGGCAGAGGCGCTTGGCATCCCGCTCCTGATGCACGGCACAAAAGGCGAGAAGGAAAGAGAGCTTGATGACCTTCGCGATGCCATAGGCGAGGCGGTCAAGAGATACAGGATAGAGGGCATCATCACAGGAGCATTGTTCTCGGATTACCAGCGCGAGAGGATAGAGAGGATAGCTGAGGAGCTTGGCCTCAAGATGTTCTCGCCGCTGTGGCATATGCCGCAGGAGGATGAGATGATGCATCTCGCTGAGATTTTCGAGTTCACTCTCTCTTCTGTCGCTGCGTTCGGACTGAACAGGA
>CAYNNM010000103.1:0-3826 GCA_964398575.1 uncultured Methanosarcinales archaeon | reverse complement strand
AGGAAGATCCTGCCGGATGTCTCGTATGAGAATGATTCTTATCAGGCGACCAAGGGGGCGCACGCAATCGCTGTGATGACTGAGTGGCCAGAGTTCTCGCATCTTGATTACAAGAGAGTGAAGGACTGGATGGTCGGGAATCATTTCTTCGATGGGCGAAACATCAAAGACCCAGAGAGTATGAGGCGCCTTGGTTTCCAGTATTTCGGAGTAGGAAGGAAGTAGATACTTATTATGACAAAAACAATCCTCATTACAGGCGGTGCCGGATTCATCGGCTCGCATCTTTGCAAACGCCTTCTTGATGAAGGAAATAGAGTGATTTCTGTCGACAACTTTCTTACAGGTTCTGAAGATAACGTAGATGATCTGAAGAAAAACAAAGATTTTAGATCCATCAGGCACGATATTGTCTTTCCCCTGAAAATCGATGAAAGGATAGATGAGATATATAATCTGGCCTGCCCTGCATCGCCAGTCCATTATCAGGCAGATCCGATACATACCACCAAGACATCAGTTCTTGGCTCGCTCAATATGCTTGATCTTGCGCAAAAGAATAATGCACGAATCCTTCACGCATCGACATCTGAAGTATATGGTGATCCGCTAGAGCACCCTCAGAAGGAATCATATTTTGGGAATGTGAACCCCAATGGAATACGCAGCTGCTATGATGAAGGCAAAAGATGCGCTGAATCCCTTTTCTTCGACCACCATAGGAAATACGGCCTGGATGCAAGAGTGATAAGGATTTTCAACACATATGGGCCGAATATGCACCCTGCCGACGGCAGAGTTGTCTCAAACTTCATAATGCAGGCATTGCGGGGAGAGGATTTGACAGCCTACGGGGCAGGAGATCAGACAAGAAGCTTCCAATATGTCGATGATCTGGTCGAAGGGATAGTCAGGATGATGGACAATAAAGCTGGCTTTTTAGGACCAGTCAATCTTGGAAACCCGAATGAATTCACGATAAATGAGCTCGCTCAAAAGATCCTGAATATGATTCCCGAGAGCAGAAGCAAGATAATATACAGGCCGCTTCCAGAGGATGATCCGAAGCAAAGAAGACCGGATATCTCATTGGCAAAGAAAATGCTTGATTGGGAACCGAAAATTCAACTTGATGAAGGCCTCGAGAGAACAATATCTTATTTCAAGGGCAAGCTTTAAAAAACACAGCCATTCTTTTCTATTATGACAAAAGGAATGATAATCAAGGACATAAAGATAGAATGGCTTGGCCACTCAGGCTTCCTTCTTGAGCACGGGAAGAGAATCTATATCGATCCCTATAAGGTCAAGGATCCGAAAATCGCGGATGTCGTCCTTCTCACCCACGACCACTATGACCACTGCTCCATCGAGGACTTGAAGAGAATCGTCAGCGATAGCACAGCGATCATTCTTCCGATAGATTGCATCTCCTCTCTCGCAGGACGGGTTCCCGGAAAGACAATAGTCATCGAGCCAGGGAAGAGGCTAAAGTCGGATTCTTTCGAGATCGAGGCAGTCCCGGCGTACAATCTGAATAAGACTGCGCATCTTAAGCAGAACAACTGGCTCGGTTACATCATAACCCTGAATGGAGTGCGGATATATCACGCTGGCGACACGGATAGGATTCCTGAGATGCGAAGCATACGTGCAGATGTCGCCTTGCTTCCAGTATCAGGGCAATCCACCATGACTGCGGAAGAAGCAGCACTCGCTGCATCTGACATCAACTGCCGCCTCGCGATACCGATGCATTGGGGTGCGGGTGTCGCAGGAAATATCGCTGATGCCGAGAGATTCAAGTCGCTCTCGAAATGCGATGTCAGGATACTTGAGAACTAAAGCTATTTCCTTTCTGTCTTCGCAAGAAGAAGTATCGCGAACACTCCGATAAGGAGCGTGAAGACAAGGCCGAGAGTCTTCGGATGGAATATCGCAGCCCCTATGTTGTGCCCGACATCAGTTGTCGAACTGCTTGTCGTGTTCTGCGTGAACTCAAGAAGCACATCACCATACACTGTCGAGAACGATATCAGGACAATCAGCGCGGATGCGATGATTATCCAGGTCGTGACAGTGCTTGTGGTCTCTATATAGTTCTTCAGGTATTTCTCATCCATCCCGAACATCATATTCCCTATCAGGATGAATGCGATGAGGAGGAACATTATTATGAACCAGGGCGACATCGTCGCTATCAGCTTAGCCACATTGCCTGAGAGTGCTGTGAATACTGCCAGGATGAATCCGATGAATGCCTGCAGCCCTTTATTGTCTGTCGGGAAATTTATCTTCGAGAGAAGCGCGTATGCGACCACGAATACGAAGAGGAAAGTGAAGACTCTCTCGAAGCTCTCCAGAAGTCCGATATCGAGGAATGTTGCCATATTCACACTTTCTTGAACATTTTATTCAGCTTCTCGAATACTCCATCTTCATTCGGTTTCTTCGGTTCAGATGTGACAAAGCCTATCACCACGGCGAACACGAGTATCACAACTATCAGCGCCTGGGTGTCTGAGTCGAAAAGGAAATCAAGCGCTCCGTACTGGCTGAACCATCCTGCGCTCACTCCGAAGATGTATGCGACAGTGAGTATCGATAGAGTCATAAGGACACCCATGTATCCTTCCATCTTCAGCTCGAATCCGAACACTCCGATGATGAAAAGAGCCATTATTATCGCTATCGCGACAGCGCCGACAGATGGCAGCGCGTTATTTATCACAGGGACAACATCAGGGCCGCGCCCGGTAAGATGCGGCATCACGACCGCGAAAGCGACAGATAGCGCGATTATCACATTGAACTTCTTCGCGTTATCCCCGAGTATCTTTATCTTCTGGAATACCGCGAATACAAGCGTGAATGTCAGCAGGAAGGGCAGAAGCACCTCGGTGACGCCCATTGTGTCCATCGTGTAGAATGCCTGGTAAAAGTCTATCGCCATTTTGCACCTCTATTTCTTATCATCTTTCTTCCCTTTTGGGTCCTTCACTATCAGCCACATTATCAGTATGACTACAAGCATAAGTATGATCGATGCGACGGCATTTGAGTCCCAGTGGTCCCAGAGGTAATCCCAGGTCGGCTCGAGCCAATCCACCGCATCCATGAAGATTAGCACTATCCCTATGAAGAAAGCGCCGCCTATCCACAGGCGCGCACCCTTAAGCTCTGCGAGCCAGTTCTCTTCCTTCTCTCCGTAGAATGTGCCAAGGACCAAAAGCCCAAGGACCGCCATAAGGAGAAGGATGAATACGTGCGCGAGTGTCTCGTTTATCACAGCTACTGCCTTGCTCGATGCGACGACAAAGAATGCTGATGTGAAAGCCACCATCGAATTCAGGCTTTTCTTCGGATAGTAGTCATTCCCTATCTTATCCATCCCGAGAATCTTAGTCTTCTCAAGAAGGGCGAATACCATCGTGAAGACAAGCAGAAACGGCAGGATCACATCATAGATCCCAAGATCATTGAAAAAATCAATTACGTTGCGGAAAGTGCTTGCCATACTAACTTTTTTCAAGGAATTTACTATATAAAGTTTTCTTTTTAAGAAATGCGGCTAGAAATCCATTTTTTCGCCGGATAAAGCCTTCTCTATCCTTTTCACGAAATCCTTGATGTCAAATGGCTTCTCTATGAACTCATTGACCTTCAGTCTCCTCAATTCATCCTTCCGGATGTCAGCGATGCTAAGCGCGCTTACGAAAATAACCTTGAGATCCGCAGTCACCTTGTTGTTCCGGAGCCTCCTGACAAACTCTGCCCCGGATATCTCAGGCATCATCATATCTGTCACGATAAGATCCGGGCGTAT
>CAYNNM010000102.1:0-3891 GCA_964398575.1 uncultured Methanosarcinales archaeon | reverse complement strand
AAAAAAGCGGCCAAGAAGAAAAAGAAGTGAGAAGCTTCATCTTTTATTTTTTGTTTTGTTTTCTCCGTGCTTTCTAAAATGGTGGATTACGAGAAGCAGAAGAGGAGGCTCGAGAAGGAGATAGAGGTGCTTCGCCTGAAAAAGCGCCTTGTGGAAAGGGAGGTCGGACGATTCCGGAGAGGAAGCGGCATCCTTGGGTGGGTCATACTCATCGCCGTGATTATTTTTCTCCTCTATACGTTCGGCCTCATCGATGTTCCAAGATTCGCGGGATGAAACAACAAACTTTAAATAATTCCCGCGCCGCTTCCCGAGGATGAAAGGGGAGATAATAGGGGGAAATTTCTCGGAGATAATCGTCCGCCAGAAATCCGGCGAGACTCTTGAGATAGGTGAGCTTCTCGTCTTTGAGAACGAGAGCGAGAAGATGCTCTTCCAGGTCTTCGACCTCGAGTTCGCAAGCCAGCTCTCCCGCGAGAACATAGAGCTTGTCTCGGGGATGCGGATAGAGGATGGCTCAGAGATCAGGTTCTTCGATGAGCACACCAGGAACTACATCCTCGCGAGGATAAAGAGCCTGATAACTATCAGGAAGGCGAATGCAAAGACATCGAAGAGGCTTCCCTCTTTCTTCGGGAGAGTCAGGGATATCGAGCCGGAAGACGTGCATTTCCTGAGGGAGGAGAGAAATCCCCTGTTTCTTGGGAATCTTCGGAGCGGATCGAAAGAGATAGACTTTCCCATCTTCATAAACGGGCTTGATGCGATAACGCACCACATCCTTGTCTCGGCGACGACAGGGAAAGGGAAATCGAATCTCGTCAAATCGATGCTCTGGAATCTTTGCGGGAAAAGATACTGCGGAGTCCTCATCCTTGATCCTCACGACGAGTACTACGGAAGGAACTCGAAAGGGCTGCGGGACCACCCTGAATCCGACGATGTGGTTTACTATACTCCGAAGGATGCGCCTGCCGGAGCGATGACACTCAAGATAAGTCTCGCATCGATAAAGCCGATGCACCTATCAGGTGTCCTAAATCTCTCCGAGCCGCAGGCGCAGGCGGCATACGCTTATTTCCGCGAGTACAGGGACGAGTGGATATCTGCGGTTGTCCTCGAGAAACCGCTTCCGAACAGCGTGAAGTTCCACGAAGAGACAGCGAATGTCCTTCGGAGGAACCTGATTGCTCTCCTGAATCTCGATGTCAGGGATGGAAATCTCTCCTGCCACGGGATATTCAGCGATACAGGCGGGGCGAACACCATCGGGGACATCGTGTCTGCCCTCGAGGATGCGAGAAAGGTCATAATCGACACATCCTTTTTCTCGGGGAATTCAGAGATACTGATCGGATCAGTCGTCGCATCGGAGATATTCCGGAAGTACAGGCAGCATAAGGCGAACGGGGATCTCGACACAAGGCCTGCGATATCGATTGTGCTCGAGGAGGCCCCGCGGGTCCTTGGGAAAGCTGTCCTTGAATCCGGTCCGAACATATTCTCGACAATCGCACGCGAAGGGCGCAAGTTCAAGGTCGGCCTCCTTGCGATAACGCAGCTTCCATCGCTCATCCCGCGCGAGATACTCGCGAACATCAACACGAAGGTGATGCTTGGGATGGAGATGAAGCCTGAGCGCGAGGCGATGATAGACTCCGCCGCGCAGGATCTCTCGAAGGATGACCGCAACATCGCATCGCTCGATAAGGGAGAGGCGATCGTGAGCTCGACATTCGTCAGATTCGCGACCCCGATAAAAATACCTCTCTTCGAGGATGTAGCGAGAGAGAAAAGGAATGAGGGCAGGAGAAGTTTCGCCGGCATCGATATCCTGGAGGAGTTCTGATGGCAGAGATTCCCCATCAATACGATGTACGCGAGTTCCAGAAAAAAGTTTCTGGGCTGAAGAGGTACCTTGAGGATCTTGAGAGGATAAATTCAGCTGAGAGGAAGGATCTCGAGGAGATTGAGCATTCTGAGAAGAGGCTGCGAAAGGTCCTTAAGAGCTCAGGTTTTTTCAGCAGGAGCCTGATAGACAATATCGCTGCTCTCAAGATGCTGATCCCGAAGATGAATGGCGGCGATGATGCGAAAGGTATCGCAGGAGTTGCCTGGAAGGTTATCCATTACATAAAAAAGGAGCTTACAAACATAGTCGAGGAGTGCGATAAGGCAGCGAAATCACTGAACGGCATCATCGCGAAAGAGAAAGAGAGAAAAGTCTCTGAGAAAGGAGTGGTCGAGCTTCTGCAGTCAAGAGACATCTGGAACGAGCACGACCTCAGGGAGAAAGGAGGGGAAGAGTTCAGAAGAATAGTCTCGGAAGTCGGGGCGCACGAGGAGACATTAAGAAACGCTCTTCTGGCTGATCTTTCCGACATATCCTCGCATTATGGCAATATAAAGGGATTCGCGGACGGATTTCTTGGGAATCTGAGCGCGCTCTTCGAGGAATATACTCGGAGTCATAGAGATGTGAAGAAGGCGAAAGAGATAGCGCATAGGATCGACAGACTGCTCTCAGATATGGTCGTGACCTATAAGTTCGAGGTGCAGGAGTCGATGAAGATAGCTAACAATACTGAAGACATGAAAATCATACAGCGCAAAAGAGAAGAGTTCCTCGACCTGATTGTCAAAGGAGTCAAAAAGAAAGGATTAAATAATATCTAGATGGATGAAAAAATATGGCGCAAGATGTCGGACGGGATGTGAGCTTTCTTATCGGGAACAGCCTGAATAGGAAGAAGGCATCGATGGAAGAGGAGAAATCGCTGAAGCACATACTGACGGTCATCGAAGCAGATTGGAGGGCCATTCTCGCGGCGATCGGAAACCATCCCGATTCTGATTTTAAGAACCCGAATCCGGAGACATCTCTCGCATCGATAATCGCCGAGATCAGGAGCTCGAACAGGACCTGGAATCAGCTGAGGGATCTTGCGAAAGCCGAGGGGAAGAATCTCTCGGAGATAGGGAAGATGGCTGACGAGATAATCGCATATTTCAATTCTACAATAGCTGCGATAGCGGCAGGGAAGTTCGCGAGCAGGACAGATCTCTTCGAGAGGGTGAAAGGGCAGCTGTCTGCGATAAACAGGAAACTTGACGAGAAAATAAAGAAGGAGATTGAGCTAGACAGATTCATCTCCGGAGCATAGCTGATTTTAGGAGTTTCATCTCTTCGAGATGTGAATGGTATGTGTCTGAATAGGTAAGCGGCGCCTTTCCGTTCAACTTGAAGGATGAGAAATAATCCCCAAAACCCTCTATGCTGACTGTGAGGCCCTCTTCCTCGATCGGATGCGCTATCGCAAGAATCCTGCGGTACATATTCAAAAGATCTTCTGCGTGGGTGTAGAACCTCTTTCCGAGATGCTCCTTCTCAAATCCGTTGAGGATCGCTATACCTCTTGAAGTAACCTCACCGAGATAGGTTGTCTCGCCTTGTAGATTCAGCTTTCTTGATGCAGGAACGATGGATAGGCTGTCGATTATGACATCTGTGCCATTAAATTCAGTCCTTGAAGACAACGAGAATCTCACATCTGCGTTTTTAGCTGATTCCAGAAGAGCGATGTCGCAAAGAGAGATCGCTTCCTTGGCGGCGCCCTGCAATCCTTTTAGGAAATCGAGACTTTCCTTATTCATAAACCACTGAGTAGTGACTACATTTTAAATATCTTTCGGTTCGAATACAATAACATTAAAATACTCTTCGAAGTTCCAAAGCGCTATGAGATTCGCACACTTCGCAGACTGCCATATCGGAGCTTTCCGGGACCCGAAGCTTCGGGCTCTGAATATGAAGGCTTTCGGAAAGGCAGTGAAGGAGATAATCGCAAGAAAAGTCGACTTTCTCCTGATATCAGGCGATCTCTTTGATAT
>CAYNNM010000101.1:0-3910 GCA_964398575.1 uncultured Methanosarcinales archaeon | reverse complement strand
CCCGGAAATCGTAGATTTCCGGCAGGCTGAAAATCATAGATTTTCATCCAATGCGCCGCCATAAATGCGAGCCGTAATATGCTCGAAAATCAAAGATTTTCGGCATGCCAAAAATCATAGATTTTTGTGCACTTCGGCCTTCAGGCCGAGGATAGGCGAGCTAATATTTTCAGTGGCGCATTTTCATTATTTACCTAATTGTATTTTAATATACTTATATGCATATCATTTATATACATATTAGCAATTAAATATACTTTTATGTATTTCAATAAATATATAAAATACATTATTGCATTTTAATATACAATTATGTATACAAAATATGTCCCCGACATTACAACAATGAATCACACAAGCCAGAATCTATCTTCTTTTTTTCTTTCCCTTTCTTCTCTCACTAAGCTTCCTTCCCGCATCATCGATGATCCTCTCGGAATCGTGCCGAAGCGAGAAGAGCCCGGCTGCGTAGAAGACATATCCGAAGAGCCAAATGGCATCGATGAAACTGCCTTCCTTGAAAGTCTCATAGAAAAGGGCATAGTGCAGATCACCTGAGAAAGTCATCAGGGCGCCAAGAGCTATCAGTATCCACGCATTCTTGTACACGCCTTCCCTCACGCTGAACGCTATGAATATGGCGAGCATGAGCGCGAAGAGAAGGAAGAAGTCAGCGATGACATATCCGACTGTCGCGATATTCTCGAGTGTCCCGACCTCCCCGTTCCACGACGCAGGATTGAGATAGAAATATATCGCTCCAAGGAATGTCAGGAGTCCCGCGCCGAAAAGTATGAATTTAGGTCCCTTGTAGAATCCTTCATCTATCGCTTTCGCGCCGAAGTACACGCCGGCGATGAAGAAGAAGTATGCAGGCAGCCAGAACAGGTCAGCGAGCGATACCACTGCCTCATCCGCTATGAACCAGAAGATGACATCCCCGATGAACCAGAATGCCATCGTCAGCGAGACAAGGAACGCGCTTTTCCCGACAGTGGATTCGAGGCCGAAATATCTTATCGCAAGATAGCCGAAGGATATCGCGATCAGCGGAGCGATTATGGTTAGCGCTTCGGTGAGATATCCGCTATTCTCCCCTCCGATCCTGAACACGTATGTGAATGAGATGAGCAGACCGAATCCGAAAAGCATAGCGAGCGTCTTTCTCTCCTTATCCATCTTAGGCATTCGCCTCCGCCATTTTCTTCGCGATGTCAGGGTACTTGCGCATTATCTCGGCCATTATCCTGTCCTTATTCGCTTTTCCTGTGTATCCCTCGAGCATCTCGCTAGCGAGGAATACGAACTCTTTGACCTCGACATCGTTCTTCGTGTCGTAGAATGACTGCACCATCTTCTCGACCCTCACTCCGAATATCGGGGCAAGTACGCGCAGGATGTCTTTCTTTATCTGTATCTTCTGCAAGTCATTCATCATCCGGAATCCGCATCCGGCCAATTTAAACTTATGTTAGGATTTTTTAGTGATTAAACCTCTCCGCAAAATTTTAAAAACACATCTTTCCAGGAAAACCCTTGGATATCTACAGGATGAGTGCCGATTCCGCCCTGAAGGAGCTCCGCTCATCGAAGAGCGGCCTCATAGGCCACGAGGCGAGAGAGCGTCTTAAGAGACGGGCCGAATGAAATCTCGTCGGGAGAGAAGCTCCGGAAGAACGAGATGACTTTGAAGAGAATAGCGGATCTTCTCGATCTTCTTCCCGAGCAACAGAAATAGAAAGGATTAAATCCAGGAGACCCTTATCCCATCCTTAAGAGGCGAGATGGAAAACACTGTCGAACTGACATCCGCTGAAGGGCTTCTTCTCGAAGAGATAGTCTCGCTTCTCAATTTCGAGCTTAATCTGATGCTGAATAGGGTCCCTCCATCGAAGAGCGACGCTCTCCGCGAGTATCTCTCGAAGAACGCGAGCGAATACATCAATAAGACGCCTGATGCGGAATCATTCTCTTTCTATTCGAGCGACCTTAGCAAGGAGTATTCATTGCTCAAGGAGGCGTTCCGTGGGAAGATGGCGCTTATGTCTGAGCATCTGGCAGAGGATGTCTTCCCAGCTCTATATTCGGATGATGGGATGGGGGCGAGCTTCAATGCTATCGAGGAGCTTGTAGAGCCGATGGATTCCCATCCATTCACTCCTAAGCTCGAGGAGTTTCTGAAGAGGAACGAAGCGAAGCTTCCAAGGACAGCGAGACTCTATGAGCTCCTCAAGGGATCAGGAGTGATGGCGAAAGAGGTAGAATCATACGAGCGCCTCACAGGGATCGGAGGATATTTCTGATCCCTATTCTCTTCTCGCGGTATTCTCTCGCAAGTCTTATGAATTCGTCCCTTCTTATCGCAAATCCCTTCTGATCGAGGATTCCTACGACCTTCTTCCCCGAAAGGAATATCAGGAACTGAGTGATGTTCTTCGGCTCCTCGCTTCCGTGCATCCTCTCAAAATCGATGAAGCGGGCGACGCTTCCCTTGACCATTATGTGCTTGAGCGGATGATGCATCTCCTCCTTGTTGAATTTTCTTGAATCAAGATAATGGAGATCAGCGATTATCCGGCGAAGGACGATCCTTATCTCCTCTTTCCTCGCCCGGGCGAGAAAATCGAGGATGAGCTCTCCCTCGACAAGCTCTCTTACGAGCGCAGAATCGTCGTGGAAATAGAGCTTCGGCGCGAACCTTCTCCCCGCGAGCTTCTTCAGCCAGTAGGCCTCTTTCTCGATGGTCCCCTGCGCGAAGCTTCCCTCTTTCTTCACCTTTATCGCGACCTTCTTCCCCCGGTATCTTCCGGAGAAGACAACACCTCTTTTTCCTTGCCCAAGAAACGATATCTCATTCACTCCCTTTCTCTCGAGCATCTTTCGGACACCCTCTTTCTCGATCGAAAGGACAATCAGCCGCTCCATAAAAAGCGGCTTCTCGGCAAGCTTTCTCGATACAAGAAGATTCCTCGATATTGCCTCCTCTATTTTATTCTCATTTGTCATGCTCGAGAATACTATCAGGATGTTGCCATCCCTCTTAAGGTGCTCTCCTGCCTCATCCAGGAATCGGACAAGCAGCTCGTATCCGTGCTTCCCGCCGCTGTTCGCTAATCTGATCCCTCCTGTCTCCCTTCTGTCGCGGGGCAAGTATGGGGGGTTGAAGATTATCGTGTCGAACTTCGCCTTCTTTGGGATATTCGAGAAGAGGTCTGATTTTTTTACGGTGATTTTCCTTAGTGAATTCCCGCCTTCCGGCCCCCAGCCGCCCACCCGTGAAAGAGGCGAACCGTGGTTCGCAGAATTTTTTTGGGCCCTGTTCTTCTCTCCGGATCCGAACCTCTTTATCTCTTCCTTCACATACCTCACTGCATCAGGATTCACATCGACAGCGAGAACAGACCTCACTTCCTTCTTCATCGCCGCGGCGAATGCCTGAATGCCGCTACCGGTTCCTATATCGAGGACACTGCCTTTCGCATATTTTCTGACTTCCTCTTCGAGAATGTAGCTGTCCTCTTCTGGCAGGTAGATATCCATAGAATCAAAGAACATATGCTTATTTAAAAAATCTACTTTATGCTGTCGAACTCCTTCGCCTTCTCTGGACCCATGAACGCAGCGACCTTCGTCTTGCATTTGGCCACGCATTCTTCCTCGCTCATATCATCGACGCTCTTCGCAGTGGCGGGTCCGAAATACTTCTCCATCAGGGCCTTGCACTTCTCTTTCTTGGACAAAGGGTCACCTCTTGATTACCTTTTCTCTCCGGATAATCGGGCTGACTCTTTTTAAACTTTTTGAATGGATCGCGCAATGATGGAGGTTACGTCTGTTAACAAACATCCCTCGAAAGGGCTCGATTGCAAGTTTTTCTGAATAGCAAGATTTAAGGGGGCTCCGCCCCAAA
>CAYNNM010000100.1:0-3979 GCA_964398575.1 uncultured Methanosarcinales archaeon | reverse complement strand
GGGAAGCGTAGATTCCCTGGACATCGGTGTAGATCGCGGCAGCCTCATCCATTCTCCCCTCGCGTAGAGACCGCTCTGCGTCTGAGAGGAGCTTTCGCGCCTCCGCAAGATTGATCTCTGCCGCCACAGATGATATCTCCTCTTTCGCGATTCTCCTGTCAGCCGATGAGAGCGACTTATAGAGGAGCTTCATCTCAGTGTAGAGGACATATGCCTGCTCGAGATTCCCATCCTCTGTGCACTTCATCGCTCCTCCGATGAGCTCGCGCAGGTACATCCTCTTCTTCTTGCTTCCGCCAGACATCGCCTCCCTGACCTCTCCGCCGTAGCTGTAGAAGAGGTAGGCGAAAAGAAGCACTATTATCGCGACTACCTCGATGAATAGCTTCGTGTCCGATATCTTGACCGGGATGAGCTTTGAGACAGAGAAGCCTGTGAGAGCATTGCCTTTTTTCTGAGCAGGCGCATTCTTCGGAAGCAGTATCGAGATCATCTTCTCGGCATTAGCGATGCTGCTCTCGCTCTCGAAATAGTATAGGACTTTGTCTGTCCCTGATATGTCAAGCTCGACCATCGGCTCCTTGACAAGGCTGTATGGCAGGAAGAATGTTATCTTCTTGCTCGAGGGGACAAGCGATTTCGGTATGGCTTCGATAAAACTGAAGTTCGAGATATCCTTCTTCTTCTCCACTTCCTTCGCGACGACAAAAAGAGTCTTCCTGTCCGCATAATGGTATGTCATCTGGACCTTGGAGACCTTCGTCAGTATGGAGACTGAGCTCTGCAGCTTGAGTATGCTCTCTATCGATGCGTCATCTATCGTCTTTCCTATCTCCGAATAGTATGCCTTGATGTCGTCGGCTCTTGCGTATTTGACGAACTCGGTGTCTTCGAGGACCTCTATCGATTTCGGTATCTCGCCCTTGATCGTCCTTAGCTTCGAGATGAGCTCTCTCCTCCTGTCCTCTATCTGCTCCGCGCTTCCCCGCAGGTATTTCAGGTCAGCGAGATCCCTCTCGATCCTTGTAAGCTCCTTCTTCTTCTCCTCGAGGAATCCCTTGAGATTCATCGAATCGATGGCTTTTCTCTCCTTTAACCCAGCATTCTCTACGTAGAGCTGGGCAGCATATATCCAGTCAGAGATGACTGTGATATCCGCCTCAGACACTCCTGTGCCTTCGAGATTCTGCGACATAAGCGAGGATGATGCGGATACCTTGAATGCCATCGCGCTTGTCTCGACAGTCTTCTCTCCTTCCTTGCATTCTATCTTGTACTCGTAATCTCCATCCTCAAGATATAGGTCGAATGAATTCTCTCCTTCGGCCTTCTTCTTCCCTTTCTCCATCCACCATCCTCCTTCTTTCAGGAAGAGCGCGCATTCTGGCGCGACACCGCTTGCCCGATACTTTATCGAGAGCGAGTTTGGAACAGTCCCGCCTTTCGGAGAGATCGGCTCGAGAGAGAGCTCTCGGTTCCTTGTCGAATCGAGCTTGACGACCAATGCCAGATTCTCGCGGAGCTCGAATGACTGCTCGCTCACGTGATATTCTGTCTTCGATACCTTAAGCGTGTAATTGCCTCTTCTTATCCCCGTGAATTCTGCTGAGCCTCTTGTCTCTGTCGATTTCGATGTCCCTGCGAAAGAGACATCTGCGTACTCGATTAGCCTTGTAGTGAGCTTGTCTGCGACAGTGACCGATAGGGTGTAGACTGGCTCGATGGCATTGATTGTTATCACTCTCTCGCTCACTGAATTATTCGAGTCCCTCACTTTCAGCTTGACTGACCTGTTCCCTATCGGAAATCTCGCAGTGTAGTCGACTGATGTCGATTCTATCGTCCCATCGGCTCCGATATCCCATTCATAGGAGTATGGAGGGATCCCCCCTGTGACGCTTGAGCGAAGAAGGATGTCTGTCTCGGCATCGACAGTAGTCCTATCTACCTGTATGTTCGCAATCAATGGAAGGATCTGCTGGAGGTCTGCGAGAGAGAAGGACACTGTGTGGTTGTTGGTCACTCCCCTGTGAGTCACATAGGCCTTGAGCTCATAGCTTCCTGCTGTTCTGACAGGGTATGGGGAATACATCAGGTAGATATAGTCCGAATTGACTTCGGAGTGGAGGAAATCTATCGAATCGACAAGCGTGCCGCTTCTGAAGAAGCGCAGCTGCACAGTCGAGTTCAGGGGCGCGTTGACAAGGATGTGCGCATTCTCCCCTATAATATATGCTGACTTATCCATCGAGACAGCTGATGTGAAATTATTCCTCTGCGTCGCGTTGATGATGAAGGATCTTGAGGCAGTCTGGCCTGCTGAGTCAGTCACAGTCATCGTCGCGTTGTATGTCCCGTTGCCCTGGTACGTGTATGTGAAGTTCGGGTTCGATGTCATCGCTCCGTCTCCGAACTTAAGCGAATATGTGTGTGGAGCTATCCCACCGGATGCCGAGCCGGTGAATGATACTGAAAGAGGAATCGTGCCGATGAGCGGTGTAGCGTTCGCCGAGAGGGAAAGAGGGCTCTCGCTTGCGATGGTGAAGTTGTATTCCGGCGATGTCTCGTTCGCGCAGGCGATTCTCCAGCTATGCTTTCCGATGGCAAGTGTCCTCGATAGGCCTGATGTCGCATTCTCAGAGGTGATGCCATCTATAGTGATATTGCAGGAAGGCGATGTGATGTTCGTTATGTTGACAAGGTAATTGAAAGTCACTGTCTGGTTTATCGCAGATGTCGTTATCGTCTGATTGCTCGTCGGATTCGAAAGAGATATCTCTGCCAAGGCCGAGGACGCGAGAGCAGACACGATGAGGATGATGAAGAATGCGCTCGCCTTCATTTTCTCTCACCCTTCTTCTGCTCAAGAATGTGAGGATTCATCTCGAGCCATTTCTTGCGGAGTATGAAACGCATCTCTTCCGAGAAATCCATAAAATGCCTCTCTTTCGCTATCTTCTCAAGCTCCCCGCGGAGGCTCTTTGGCAGCCGGACAGATATTGTCGCCTCGTTCCTAATGCTGCCTCACCTTCATCTCATCTACAAATTCCCTCGAGAATTCGCGCACTGCCTCGCTCTTGTTGCTGTATATGCCTCGCTCGACGAGGGAGTCGAGCCATCTAGCTATCTCTTTTGGCACTCTGATGTTGACGATATCTATGTCCATTTTCTAGGGGAAAAAGATACAGGCCCATCCAGAAGAAACATTACGTTGTTGGGGGTTGTAAGTTTTTGGATGAGCCATATATGCTTTTTGGTTTGAAATGAATGTGTTACGGATGTTTTATTTTTCTATAATTTTTTTCCTTATTTATAAACTTTTTGGTTTTTTGTATGACAAATGTATGATTTTTTACTTTCTTTCAATTAATATTTATAAATTATGTTTCAAATGTATGTTGATTGAATTATAATTTTGAAAAGCATCATATATAAATCTTTTCATTTTGAATTACAAATGATTGGCGGAATCTTGTAGATAAGTTTATAAAGCGAAAAAATGATGCTAGAGAGATCATGGAGATAACACAAGAGGATAAGGAAATAATAAAAGAGGTCGCGAATATGGGGATGGGCCACGCCTCGACGGCGCTTGGCCAGCTGCTCAACAAGAATGTCGAGGTCCTGCTTCCTGAGCTCAATGTGATAGCGAGAGACGATGTCTCGAAATACTACGGCGGCTCGGAGATCCTCGTCGGACTGCATCTTAGGATACTTGAGGACTTAAACGGAGTCTTGCTCTACCTTTTCCGGAAGAACGACGCCAACTACCTTGTCGACGCATTGAACGGGCACCCGAAGGGAACGACAAAGATGCTGAATGAGGATGAGATAAGCACTATAAAGGAAGTGGCGAACATACTCTCAGGGGCCTACTTGAACGCTCTCTCGGGATTCTCTGGATTCAAGCTTCTCCAGTCGATGCCGCATCTGGTCCTTGACTCGGCGGACTCCATATTCGACTTCATAACCGCGCCTT
>CAYNNM010000099.1:0-3993 GCA_964398575.1 uncultured Methanosarcinales archaeon | reverse complement strand
TTGGGGCGGAGCCCCCTTAAATCTTGCTATTCAGAAAAACTTGCAATCGAGCCGGTGAGATATTAACGTATCAGGCAATCAGGCGAGATTGTCCTTCTTCTCTTCCTTCTCTTTCACAAAATCGCTCAATGTCTTATTGGATATTATCGTCTTGAAGCTTATTCCGTTATTCATCTATCGCCCTCTTTGCATATTTTTGTCGTCGGTCTCCGTCGGGAAAATCGCGCATTGTCCTTTCCCGTCGGATAAGTATATTCCTGTTTTTTCGGTTTATAAAGATGACTAAAATAGAAACTATATTCTTTCAAGTATATTGTAGAGATTATATTTTTGAGATGAGAAAACGAAGAATTGATGGGAAAAATTCACTGGATCCTGATTAAGCTGGATCCATTCTTTCCCGAGAGGAAAATAATTGCTTCACTGGAAAAAAAGAATCGGTATATTTTTTATATCGTTTTTTATTAAAGCTTTCTATCATAATCGCAAGATTCATCATCGAAGAATGAAGCAGGATTCGCCTATTGCATATCAGCGACGATGGAGACTATCTTCTCGTCGAGGATTTTTTTTGTCTCCATATCCATCTTGACATTGAGTATCTTGAATGAGCCTGTGATGTAGCTTATGTTCCAGCACTGCCCGACGGGAAGTGTCTGCGCGAGCGCAAGTATCTTCATGGGTTTGTGAGCCGCGTACTTCTCCTTCTGTATCCTATCGACTTCCATAAGTGCGTCTGAGAGGGTCGACCTGATCCTTTTCTCGTCGAGCGGAGGGACTTTCGAGCTCTCCTTCTGGAAAGGCTTCTCGGACTCTCGCATCGATATCTCATCCTTCATCTCGAATACGGTTATCGCATTATCTTTCGGAGTGCAATATCCTATCTCCCAGGTGGATGGGTGCCCTTTCTCGAACATCATGAATCCGTGCGAGAGATACGCGCCGTGATTCTTGGCCATCCAGTCCGAGAATATCCTGCTCTTATGCAATCTCGCGAGAGCTTCCTTGAGTTCCATGATTCCTGCATTTCCGAAGGGATATAAAAAGCTATTCATTTACGCATAAGAGAATCTTCTCACTCATACCTTAAAGCATCGACGGCATTCTGCTTCGATGCCTGTATCGCGACAGTGACTCCTGAGAGAGTCCCGACGACGACCGCGAATAGTATCAGGACCACGAAGAATACCGGAGAGTATTTAGGCGAGAGGAATCCCCAGCCCAGATTCTTCAGCACAGAGCCTGCGAAAGAGGAGAATGCCGCTCCGATAGCGACGCCGATCACCCCTGCGACAAGCCCGAGCATCGCTGACTCAAGAAGGAATATGTTCCGTATCGTCGAGTTCCGCGCGCCTATCGCCTTCATGACCCCTATCTCATTCGTCCTCTCGAGGACAGAGGTTATCATCGTGTTCGCGGTATTCACTGCGGAGACAAGGACGGATATCAGCGCTATCAGGATGACGAATCCTATTATTATATTGAGGACCGCGGAGAACTGCGCTATCGCATCCTCGAATGTCTGGACGAAGAAATCCTCCTTTCCCTCATCCTGCCCCCGCAGATTGCGCAGCCTCTTTGTGACAAGATCGACTACCGGATCGAGGCGGTCCTTGTCATTGACTGTGCCTATGAGAAATCCGTATGACACATCCTCTCCGAAGAGAGCCTTTATGTCGTCGGCAGTCACGTATATGTTCGAGTCATCGATTGGGTTCCCTATCGGCTCGTAGAAGCCGACTACCTCGAATCTCGCGCCGTTTATGATCAGCTTCTCGCCGAGACGGACAGGTCTTTCGAATATCTTATCCTCGAGAAGGTAATTGTGGCCAAGCATCACTTTTCCCTTGTCCCCTTTCTTGAGATCGCGTCCTGTGAAGACATCGATCCCTGAGAGCTCAGTCAACATCCTCTTGTCCTGTTCGCTCGCGAAATGCCCAGTCATGTAGACATATCTTCTTTCCCTTCCTTTCTCTATCTGCGCGGCCTTGATGTAGTATGCGGAGACCTCTTTGACACCGGGAGTCTTCCTGGTCTCATCGAGATCCTCATCGAGCAGCTTGAATGTCGTATCGACTCCCGGAGCGCCTATCCCTTTCGCCTGGATGAAGAACTTATCTACTCCTGCCTCTGAAGCGAGGGAGTTAGTATAGTCATAGAGTCCCCAGCCGAAGCTCGCGAAGATGAATATGGTCGCTATCCCGATGAAGATGGAGAGGATCGTGAGTATGCTCCTTGATTTTCTCGAATAGAGATTCTTCGCCGAGTATTTCAGGTTCTCTTTCTCTATCATCTTTTATCCCCTCAATGAATCGACCGGGTTCTGCGACGCCGCCCTCATCGCAGGGATTATGCCCGCGATCGAGCCGAGCAGGAAGCTCGCGAGAAGCGACGATAATATGAGCGTGAAGCTTAAGTGAGGGGCGTTGGTTGAGCCAAGAAATGCGTTTATTCCGGCTGTGCCTGCATAAGATATCAATGAACCTATGATGACTCCGACAAGACCGCCGATGAGCCCGAGCATCCCTGACTCGAAGAAGAACATATAGAACACATCCGAGTTCTTGGCGCCGATCGCCTTCATCACGCCTATCTGGGATTTCCGCTCGAGGACCGCGGTCAGCATCGTGTTGACGATGCCGAGAGCCCCGACAAGTATCGAGATGCTCGCGACTATGACGATGAACACCTGGACTCCGAAAAGGACATCATTCACCGTCGAGAGTGCGGATTGAGGGGTATCGACGCGGAAATCCTCCTCCCCGATCTTCACTCCTCTTCTCTTGCGGAGTATCTTCTCGACCTCATCCTTCGCCTCATCGAGGCGATTCTTGTCTTTCGCCTTGACTGCGATGACATCTGCCCGATCCTTTATGCCGAAAAGATCCCGCAGGGCATCCTCGTTCATAAGAACGATGCCATCGAGGATGAAGCTCCCTTTCTTCTTCAGTATGCCGACGACCTCGAAAGTCTTGCCGCCGAACTCTATCTTGTCGCCGACATCGATTGTCTTTCCGAGCTCCCCTTCCGACGCGTAGAAATTGTATCCGAGGACCACTTTGTTAGAATCGCTTTCGCGAAGGAGCCTTCCTTTCTCGATGGAGAGATCGAGGACCTCATAGACGAATTCCCTCTTCTTCGGGTCATTCGGTATGTTCGTCGAGAATGAGATTATCGAGCGGTCATTGTGGAGGAGCGCCCCTCCCCGTATCAGCCTCGCGAAGGCTATCTCGACATCCGATGCCTTCTCTATCGCCTCGGCATCCTCGATCGTGAGGGGATTTATCACCCCTGTTCCCGGAGGCCCTGCTGCCGAGAGCCCTCCGGCCTGGACCGCCAGGACCTGAGTCGATGAGATGCCGAACTGCGATGTTATCGCCGACCGGAGGCCCTCGCCAAGACCGATGAGGGAGACGACAGCGGCTACCCCGATGAATATCCCGATCATCGTCAGGTAACTGCGAAGCCTCTTCGATAGCACACCCTTGATGGCGAGCCTAAGATGATCCTTTTTCATCTTCTGTCATTCTTCTTCTGGGAGCCTTCCTTCTTCCTCTTCCATCTCCTGTAGAGGAAGTATCCTCCGCCGATGATGAGCATCGCGAGGATGAGTGTCGATATCCCGCTTCCGCCTTCCTTGACATACTTGCTTCTCGCGAGATTCACCGAGAGCGTCTCTTCGACGACGAACTTCTCGTTCGTGGCATCGGTGTACTCTGCCCTGATCGGAAGCGAGAATCTCATGTCACGGCCAAGATCCTTGAGGTAGATGGCGAAATCGGCCGAGCCATAGTCATCGGAGTCTACTTTCCCGACATACAATCTCTGGGCCGAAAGGAGCTCGTAATCCTTCGACTCGAGAACAGTTATGTCGAGGAACTTTATGTCCGATGATGTGGGGTTCACTACCTTGACCGTGACATCGCCCGATGTCTTCGCTCCGGAAAGCTCAGTGCTCTCGACTATGAAATATATGCCTGGCTCTCCGGCTAT
>CAYNNM010000098.1:0-4007 GCA_964398575.1 uncultured Methanosarcinales archaeon | reverse complement strand
CCTATCGGCGACAATCCCTAACTCGGAGGAGTTCGCGGCCTGGGTCGAGGCGATCAAGGGCCATCCTGTCGATGTGATAAAGCACGATGTGAGGAATGTTCCGCTCCACAGGAGCTTCTTCGACTCCGAGCTTGGGATAACTACGCTCGAAGGGATAAGGGATGTCATCGATATACCGAGCTACGATCATGTGATGAGGCGCTCGAAGAGAAGAAGGGAGAAGATAAAGCCGCCAAGCCACATCGAGCTCATAAAGGATATCAAGGATAAGCTTCCCTGCTTCTTCTTCTCCTTCTCGAGGAGCAAGTGCCAGACAAACGCGCTTGAGCTCGCGCGTACGAAGATGTTTCCGATAGACTCAAGCATCATCTCATATGTCCGCGAGAAGCTTTCAGGCGCAGCGAAAGAGATAGGATATCTTCATTCGACAAGGCTTCTTCGCGAGACACTTCCCTATGGCATCGGATTTCACCACGCAGGGCTGATCCCGATACAGAAGGAGCTTGTCGAGGAGCTTTTCGCGATGGGGAAGATAAGGGTGCTCTACACGACAGAGACATTCGCTGTCGGGATAAATATGCCTGCGAAATCTGTCGCGTTCGAGAGCTTGCGCAAGTTCGACGGGATAAATTTCCGTTTCCTGAACTCGAAGGAGTACTTCCAGATAGCTGGCCGCGCCGGCCGCCGGGGGATAGACAAGGAAGGGTATTCCTACGCGATGATAGACCGGCGCGATTTCGACTACAAGCTAATCCGGAAGATAACAAGCGCGGATACCGAGCCGATAAAATCGCAGTTCCGCCTCTCTGTGAACACTGTCCTTAATCTCATCAAGCGGCATAAGAAAGAGGAGATAGAGACCATACTCGCGATGAACTTCAGCACATATCAGAAGCACGGCAAGAGATTCCGCGAGGTGAGCGATCTTGTGCATCATAATTTCGACGGGATAAGAAAGAGGCTCGCGAAGAAGAGGTACATCGATGGCGATACCCTGACAGACAAGGGAGAGTTCGCATCGAGGATATATGCCGATGAGATTCTCTTCGGGGAGATATTCGCGACAGAGTTCTACAAGGACCTGAACCTCTATCAGCTGATGCTGCTTGTCGCCTGCATCTGCTACGAATCGCGGGAGCGGACAGAGTTCTACCGCAAATATATGGGGAAGGATGTGAAAGAGGTCAAATGGAGGATAAACGCCGACCCATATCTCGAGAAGGAGAAAAGGTTCCGTTCCATCGATGAGCTGACAGCGCTCATACATCCTCTCTATAATAAGGTCAGCATATTCGAGATAATCAAGAACACGAATCTCCTCGAGGGAGACATAATCCGCTTCTTCCGGCAGATGTCTGACCGTATGGACCAGGTAAGAGAGGCGTCGACAGACTGGAACCTGCGGAATCTGATGGAGAAGGCCAAATTCATGATCAACGATGCCCTTAAGGGAATGGATGAGGTCTAGTCAGAAATCAGATCGCCTTCTCCTCCCACTTCCCGCTCTTCTTCTCATTCTCTCCGATGACTATCAGTTTCTTCGCTCCGATCTTCTTCGCGTACTCTGTCTGCTTCTTAAGCTGCCTTCCCATCACCTCGATGATGACATTATGCTCCCGCCGAAGCTCTGTCGCGACAGAAATCGCATAGTCCATGACAGAATCATCCATCGCTGCGATGAAGTAATCCACATTCGGAATGTAGCCTGGAAGTCTCTTCCTCTTCTTAAGGTATAGCTCAAGGACAACATCGCCCATCCCGTAGCCGACACCAGGAAGCCTCTCCCCTCCAAAATCAGAGACAAGATCATCGTAGCGCCCGCCTCCGGCAAGGGCTCTGTGCTCGCGCGTGCGGTCGAATACCTCAAAGACCGTCGATGTGTAGTAGTCGAAGCCCCGCATTATCGTGAGATCGACCTCGACATAATCGAGCATCTTATAGAAAGAGAGATTGCGCATAAGCTCGTTCAATTCATCGAGCCCCTTCTTCCCATCCTCACTTCTCACGTGCACTTTCTCGAGCGGAACATTCAGCGCGGAGAGGACCTTCTTCCCGTCGACCCCGTGTTTCTTGCATTCAGACACGAACTCCTTCTCTCCGATCTTCTCGAGCTTATCTATCAGCCGGGATATCTCCTGCAATTTCCCCTTCGGCACTCCGCTCTCAAGAATCAGCGCCTGTATGAGCCTTCGGTTCCCGAGGCGCACATAGAAATCCTCTTTTCCGAGGCCAAAAGACTTCATTATGTCGACCGCGTTCGCGATCGCCTCCGCATCAAGCTGCATCGATTCATTGCCGAGGATATCGACATTCAACTGGAAGAACTCGCGCAGCCTCCCTGACTGCGGGGCCTCGTATCTCCAGCATCTCGCGATAGAGTATAGTCTTATCGGCTTTGCCATCTCTCGCTGTCTTGCCGCAACCATCCTTGCGAGGGTCGGCGTCAGCTCAGGCCGTAGAGCGAGCAGTCTGTCAGACTTATCCTTCAGGGTGTACATCTGTTCAGGGATCTCCTGTCCTGATTTTAGCTGCCACAGTTTCGCAGGCTCAAGCATCGGGCCATCATAGTCCTGATATCCGTATCTTTCGCACACCTTTCTCCAGACAGAGAATATCTGGTTCTGAACGGATTTCTCCTCAGGATAGAAATCGCGGGTCCCCCTCACTGGCTCGATTTTCATAGTATTTGCCTTGCGAAGGCAACTTTTAAAGGTTTTGCATAAAATTTAAATAGTCGAACCTACATATTATAGAATATAAGTCAGGCCTTCGGGGGTGGTGGCGATGACTGATAAAGACAGGTTGAAATACCTTCTGGAATCGATAGCCAGAGAGAAGAATATGCCTCTTGATAAGAGGAAAGAGCAGACGAAGATAGATTATTTCGTAAAAAGGCTCTACCCGAATCACGAGGTCGTGATGGAAGTGAGAAGAGAGGAAGCGAAGGAAGAGGCCTAGTGCTTCTGCTTGTGCCGTCCGCGTCTTTCGACTACCTCGAGCCTCGCAAGCGTATCCTGATAGCTCTTCGACCTTCTGTATCCCTTGAGGAATTCCTGATATGCCTTCTTCTCGACCTTATGGTGCGCTGACTCAAGGGCTTGCCTGAAAAGATGTATATCTACAGCCTTATCCTCAAGCTTATCCGAGAAGAACGAGAGCCCAAAATCGATGAATGTGACTCTCTTCCGCAAGACAATCATGTTGCTTGTGGTAAGATCCCCGTGGATGATGCCTTCATCGTGCATCCTCGCGAGATTCTCACCTATGGTCTTTCCGATGGAAGGGTCCTTATCGAGAGTGTCTCTCACCTTCTTCCCGCGCACATTCTCCATCACTATCTCCATCTTCCCATCGTCGGAAGAGATCAGCTTCGGCCCGAATCCGAGCGGACCGAGCCTCTCGATGACCTTAGCCTCCCTTCTTGTCCTAAAACGCCGGAGACGTTCATCTATCTCGGGGATCCTGTATGATTTTCCGAACCGCTCTTTCTGTATCCTCTTTCCGTCTGAGCGTATCTTCGCTTCCGCGCCCTGGGCTATCAGTTTCATCGGATACAGGGAATCGCATCCGCTTTAAAAAATTTACCAGAGAATGTCAGTCAGTCAGGACTGCGTGAATCAGCCCTGAGCTTCCGCAGTAGAGGTAGGTGTTCTCTGCGCGGAAGTACCTCTTCGCGCGCCGCAGCTGCTGGCGGGCCTTCACTATGCGGAATGAGCATTTCACTTCGTAGAGGTCTATCTTCTTCCCTCTGATGGCGAATACATCCACTTCAGCATCGCTCTTTCTCGAGATGGGGAAATAGACATTGGAGGATATCGAATCGTAACGCGAAGAAATCTTGTCTATGAGCTCGCTCACATAAACATCGTGCTTATTGATAAAATACACCTCCAGGTATTTTACGCCCTTATCTTGGGAATACGGTGTTTTCTGTATTTAAACTTTGTGCATAGAAGGCTCGATTGCAAGTTTTTCTGAATAGCAAGATTTAAGGGGGCTCCGCCCCA
>CAYNNM010000097.1:0-4043 GCA_964398575.1 uncultured Methanosarcinales archaeon | reverse complement strand
GAGTTCTTAGCTTGGTGTACTGCTTTACCCCCTTCTTCTCGAAGATGGCTTCGAGGGCTGTCGTGTTCGCGTCTTTCGCGTAGAGAAACTTGCCTCGTCTCCTGCCTTCTTTCGCGTACAACGCTTCCTGCAATTTTCTCGTCTTCTCGACTTCTCGCTGTATCCCGACGAGCGTATCCCGTATCACGTTCAGGTATTCCTGGTATGCATCCTTGTCCATCTCGATTCAACTCCCGGGCTTTGTTATCCCGATTTTTTGATAATGTTTATAAATGCGGCTTGCTCTCCGCCTGATATGGCGAAGAAGGGTATGTGGGCGAAAGTGTTTTTGAGCGTGATTCTCGTCTTCAATTTTCTCTATGCTTTGTCTGAAATCATCGTTTCAGAGCCAGGGACACAAATTGCAATGAGCTTATTTGTTATCTGGACTTTTTTATTCGGATATTTTGTTTGGACTTATGATTTATCGAAGAGAAATTCAAAAGTGAAATCTCCTCTCAAATTCTTTATTTTTGGATTTTTAGCTTATCAAGGATTTGGAGTTATCATTGGAATCGTTGCATCCATATTACTTCTTCTTTGAGTCGCTACCTGATGATTTGACTACTGTCGAGACTGCTTTCGCTGGATTTGTCGTTAATCCGCCCGACGCTGTAGTGTAGTATCGCGCACTGCCCGCCGCCGTAGGTTTGCTGACTTCAGGAGTCGCCACCTGTTTAGGCGAGCTCGCATTCGGACTCGCTACCTGGTGCGGTGTTGAAATTTGAGTGGGTTGCACACTCGGAGCTGGACCATATGCGATAGATCCATCGGACATAATAGTCCCGCCATTCATCGCTGATCCAACAGCATAGATTGGCTTCGTGGGTTGGCCCAATCTATTGAATGATGCTTGGTTTGGTGGTGGGAGTCTTTGCGCCGGCGCAGGAGATCTACTTGATCCGCTGCTGCTTGAGCCTGAAGATCCTTTAATTTTCTCTGCTGCTTGAGCTCCAAAGCCCATAATGTTTCTGTACATTTGATTTGTAGCCGATTCGGGACTTGTTGGGAGAGCTTGAATTGATCGAACGACTGTTCCTTCGAAAACGTTTTCAGATCCTTTCAACACACCGTAGGTAACAGAGCCACTTTCTCGGCTTTTGTGAACAATGTCTTTAACAGCGAACGCTGCTAAGAGCCAACCCATTAAACCTCCGCCTGCACGTATGCCAGTCGCGAGCTTGCTCGCTGCTCTTCCTTCAGCTGCGAGAGCTCGTCCTTCTGTCATCGCTGCGGATCCTATCCTCGATTCCGCCCGGGCGGCATTCAGTTCAGCCTGGCTCGCCCTCGCGTTGAAATTCGTTTTCCTGGCAGCTGCTCGCTGCTCTGCTGCGAGCTCGCCTGCGGTCTTGCCCTGCTTCGCGGCCCGCGACTCGAACTCCGCGGCAGCCCTTCTCGAAGGCGCTGCTTCGACCTTTGCCTTGCTCTCGCTCTCCGCTCGTTTATCTCGCTAATCTTAGCGAAGGTAGCGTAGGCGATGGGACTGAAGGCCACGCCCGCGGTGAGCAGGAACGCAGTCACTTCCGAGTTCTCCCCAGCAGCCGGCACGTAGCGGTTGATGAGGAGCGCGGTCGCATCCGAGAGGTTGTCCACCTGCGACTCGTTCAGCGCCCAGATCCGCTTGAACTCCGGATCCTCGTACTTCGCTGCGAGGATCAGGCCTGTCGTCTCTGTGATCAGCTTGAAGAACGGCGAGAGCATCCGGCCATCGAAGCCCATCGAGCTCTTCTCCCCTTCCTTTCTCTCTTCTTCTTTCGGCGGGATCATCTCTATCTTCGCAGGATCCGGCCTGATCACGGGATTCTCTACCTCGACCTTGTTGATCTCGAAAGAGATCTCTGGCGAAGACGCAGCTGCTTGATCTCCCGGAGAAGCTTGCGCTCCTGGACTCGCAGCGGATTCAGCTTTCTCCGCAGATCCTTGAGCTCCTGGTTCTTTCTGATCTTCGCCCCTTCCATCACCGCTATGCCGAGAGAGGTCAACAGCCGTGTAACTATTCTTCTGCGCATTCTTCTCACCCTTCGTGTAGCTTGCTTTCGCTTTCTTCACAGCGTCGGCAAATGAGAGGCCAGGGTTATCTTTCCTGACCTTGCTCAGATGCTCGTCCCACGCGCTTCTCTTCCGTGTCCTCTTACTCGAAGCTGAAGTCGTCTTCATCGTCCTCATCCTCGACTGGCTTTTTCTGCTTGTCTTCATCCTTGTCTTTCGGCATAGTCGCCACCTCATTCTTCTTCTCTATCGCATCCGCTTTTGCGGGTGCTGAAAACAGCTTCTCGATCACGTTCACCTTGTGAGTGCCGCAGTTCGGGCACTCAGGTCTCTTTGCCCGGCTCAAAAATTCTTTCCCGTCGAGCACACACTTGAAGTATCTGTATTCCATTCTCTCAACCCCTCAATCACTTTTTTCTTGGAAAAATCCGGAATCGTGAAATCACCCAGGATCATCTGCACGTCCGGACTCTCCCTGCATTCGATGCAGAGGCCTATCGCGTTGTTCCTCGCGAAGAATCTCCGGACTCGCCGGAACTTCCCGCAGCAATGGCATGGCATCACTCGCCGACACCCTTGTACCTGCTCGCATCCCGATAGTTCGAGCAGGCGTAGCTGTATCCGTCGCAGATTATGCACGGATAGAGGGGATGCGCCTTGATCTTCGCAGGCGTCAGTCTTCGCACGTCCTGGAATGTCGAGCTCTTTGGATCCTGCTCGATCTCCTTCCAGATGCAGACATCATCGATTGTCTTCATTCTTCTTCTCCTTGATGAGCTCCGCCTCGATCGTGACAGAGCACTCCTCATCGAAATCTTCGAGATGCCGTTTCAGCTTCTCGACGTAATCGGCGAACCGCTCGATCCTCATCTCATCGAGCTCTATGTGGATCCTCATCGTGTCTTTTCGCATCTTCAGCCCTCGATCTCCTTCGCGACCTTTCGCATATACTCGTTGTCCGTGTCGGTGGATGATATCGGCTTGCGCCATCCTTTCGGCCGGCCTCTTCTCTTCTTGTGGCTTTCAAGAGCAGCTTCCCCGACAGCCACCAAAAGATCTTCTTGCGCCGGCGCAAGGATCTCTTTTTTTCTTGCGCTTCGCGTCTGCGAGGATCCTCACGATCTTGCTGTAGATCTTCGGATGCACATCCATGATCTCGACCTCTCCTTCATTCTCTCCTGGTCTTGCGGTCAGGAAATCTTTTGTCTCTTCTTCCTCGAAGACATCCCAATACTCGCCGGTGATGTCGCACCTCTTCGCATCGGTCATTTTCTCACCCCGAGCTTCTTCATCACCGAGTCGATGAAGCCGCTGCCCGGCGCCGGGCTGTCGTACGGCACTCTCACAATCCTCGTCGTGCGCTGCACTCTTCCCTTCGTGTCGATCCAGTCGAGCTCTCCTCGCCAGATCTTCCACTTCTTTCCCTGGCTGTCCTTCTCGATCGCGATCAGATCGGTAAGGTCGATCTGTATCGGGTCTATGTCTCTCTTTGCTGGTTTTGGCATGATTCATTCCTCCTTCTCTGTTATTGCTGTCTTGAATAGATCGAACTGCTTGGAAAGACCGCAGACTCTTATGAAGTCCAGGGCAAGCTCGCCCTCTGTCGTCTCGCTTCCATCGAGCAGTTTGTGTTTTTTCATTTTCATTCCTTGTAGTGTTCTATAAATTCAAAATAGCAGTCTCCGTCGTGAAATTTGTTTCCGTCGGAATCGATACGTCCCTTTCCGTTTTCGATTTCTTTCCCGCACTGCCTGCACGTGTTCGGCATAGTTTTCTTCGCTAAACTTAATCCAGCCGGCACTACGATATTGCTCGGATCCACACTTAGCTTTTTCAGCTCGTCCTCATTGAGGTGCAGCTTTCTGCTGATCTTGGCAATCTGATCGAGCAGCTGCAGCCGCTCTTCTTTCAATGCCAAGATCTTGTATCTTTCCTTGACCTTGTCGTCGTCATGAACGTAAACAACAGCAAATGCGACCTTGACCATCTTCGAAAATTCTGTTTTCCCGACGGTC
>CAYNNM010000096.1:0-4090 GCA_964398575.1 uncultured Methanosarcinales archaeon | reverse complement strand
TTTCACCCATAATATGTGCCTGAGGTGCTAAAATGGAACTTGCAATCGAGCCCCTGATTGGCAAAGTTTATAAGCCGACGTTTCTTGGGATTCGGAATGAAGCTCGATGTCTCATTCGGCGGCCAGGCTGTCATCGAAGGGGTGATGATGAGGTCCCCGAATTTCTATTCTGTGGCGACCCTTAAGGGAAAGAGAGTCAAGGTAAAGACTGTGCATCACCCATCGCTTGCGAAAAAGCCCATCCTTCGCTGGCCGTTTCTTCGCGGAGCGGTATCGATGGCGGAGATGCTCATCCTCGGGATGAAGGCACTCATACACTCGACCAACGAGAGCGGAGACACCGACGAGAAGCTATCCTCTTTCGAGATATTCTATTCCCTTCTTCTCGCATTCTCATTCGCGATACTCATATTCGTCGCAGCGCCTCTTTTCGTCACGAAATTGCTGGTCACAGGGAGCGGACTGCTCTTCGATGCTGTCGATGGAGTGGTCAGGGTGATATTCTTCTTCATATACCTCTACCTCATCCAGAGGTCGAAGGATGTGCGAAGGGTATTCGAGTTCCATGGGGCTGAGCACGCCACAATAAACGCGTATGAGGCAGGAAGGAAACTCTCTCTTTCGAATGTCAGGAGATTCACGACATTCCATCCGCGCTGCGGCACAAGCTTCATCCTGATAGTCCTCGTAGTCAGCATCGCAGTGTTCTCCCTCATCCGCCACGAAGGGCTCTTCGAGAAATTCCTGGGTCGGCTCATACTTCTTCCTGTCGTCGCCGCAGTGTCCTATGAGTTCCTGAAGCTACTGGCGAGACTCAAGGGGAGGCTTGCGGACATAATGAATCTGCCAGGAAGGCTTGTCCAGAAGGTGACGACAAAGAAGCCCGATGATTCGCAGATAAGGACAGCGATAGCGGCGCTTAACGCAGTCATATCCGCGGAGAAGAGATTGTCGAGACGCTAGCCTGCCTTCCCGATCCACTTTATTATGTCCCGGTTCATATCTGTCCCAAGGAACATATCTGTTCCGTGGGCGCTTCCGGAGAATATCTTCTTCGATTTCTCTGACTCGATGAGATCATATATCTTCCCTGACGAAGCGAATGAGTAGTCATCATCCTGCGAGACATAGATGAGTGCCCTGCACCTGACCGCGGATGCTGTCTTCTCGACATCTATCCAGTGGTAGGTGAGCCCAGGCGAGAGCAGGATTATCCCTTTGACCTCAGGATTCTCTGCAGCGAAATTTATGGCTGTGTTCGCCCCGATGCTCGCTCCGATTATGAATATCGACCTCTTATTCTTCTCAGATAGGAATTTCTTCGCGGCAAGACAGTCATTCTTCATCGAGACAAAATCAGAGTCAGAGAATTCAGGGTATTTCCCGCTGCTCTCTCCGTGCCCACGAAGGTCTATCGCTATCGAGGATATCCCCGCGAGCGAGAGCTCCTTCGCGAACTCATCGTAGGAGCGATGGTCCCTCCTGAACTGGTGGAGCAGGATCACGGCCTTATCGGTGTATGCGTCTATGTATGAGTATGCGATCCTGGCATCATCGATAGTGTTCAGAAATCCTTCCTGCGCCATGTCTTCCGAGTCAGGCAGATTCGGCTTTTAAAGCTTGTGTAGTGAGGGTGCTTCGCACTAACGGGTGATCTCAAAACCCTTCACTTTCTCAAGAAGCGCCTTCGCCTTCTTGTCATTCTCGAAATGCTGCCTCACTGGCGCAAGAAGCTCATCCAGGTAATTCGCCACAGCTGATTTTAAGTCCATCGGATGGAGGCTTCCTTCGCTGTATGACTTCTCGAGGTCAGAATAGCTGTCGTATTTCACATTCCCTCCGAATTTCTCAGGCCTCTTTATCTCGATGCTTCCGAATCTCTCGAAGATGATGTATCTGCAGTACTCAAGAACAGGATTCTCCTCGACCTGCTTCTCAGGGCAATACGCCTTCTTCATTTTCCTGGATATATCCTCTTTCGAATCATCCATGAATATCGCAGTATCTGGCTTTGACTTCGACATCTTCATCGCTATCGCTCTCTCGACAGCATCCTCGCTCTCTTTCGGAGGCTCGGAGAGGCCCATCAGCATATGGTGGTGCACAGCCACGGGCTTGTAGAATCCGAGCTTCTCTCCGACTTCGCGAGCAAGCACATTGACTTTCCTCTGGTCCATCCCGAGCTGGCAGATGTCTGCCTTCAGATAGAATATGTCCGCTGCCTGCATGCAGGGGTAAAGTATCTGCGCCGCGGAGAGGGAATCCTTCTCGCTTCTTCCCATTATCTGCGATGTGCGGACTATCCTCTGGACAGTATTCGCTCTCGCCACATTCATGACGATCTTCCAGTAATTGTCATCCTTCACTATGTCAGATACCCAAATGAATTCGACATTCTTAAGGTCCATCCCGCAAGCTTTCCAGACCTCTATGAAATACTCGCCGACTGTCTGTATCCTCTCGAGGTCGCCGCCCATCTTGTTGTTCGCCCAGGCGTGCCAGTCAGCGACAAGCATCTTGAACTTTATGCCTGCCTTCGTCATCTTGTTCACGTTTATCGCGCGAAGGATGGCCTGCGCTATGTGGATGCGGCCTGACGGCTCAAAGCCATCGTACGCTACAATCTCTTTTCTTTCAGAAAGAAGCTTCTTCAAGTCATCCTCTGTCAGGATCTCCTTTCCTACTTCCTTTATCAGAGCCAATCTTTTCTCGACATCCATCCATTTGAGATATCCGCGCGGTTTTTAAATATTCCGTTGACTCGTTCCGGTCGAGATTTCAGACTGCCCTTAGCACTGGACATCTCCGCAAAACATATTTAAATCTCTCGCGCGCGATCAGGGACTATGATATCCGCGACAATGCTCTCAGCCTATCTCTACTGCAGGCGAAAGCTTTTCCTCGAGAGAGTGCTCAAGATGGCCGAGCCGGAGAAAGAGGCGCTTATCCTCGGAAAGATAAGGCATATTGTCTTCGAGAGGGCAGCGAAGGATGATGAGGGGATAGTAAGGTCGATAAGCGAGGACATCTCCGAGGAGAGAATAGCGGACATCTACAGGAAGAGCTACTCAAAGATTGCAAGGAACACAATCCTTACGAGCAGGAAGGATCTTGAGAGATTCGGACTCTCGATGCTCGATACATATCACAAGATATCCGAGAGTCTCTCGCCTGAGATCGCGTTCCGCGCAGGGCTCATCCATTCATTCATCAAGAAAGAGAAGGTTTTCGGCGATGAGCTATTCGAGCGCCTCACTCCGAAGATCAGGTCAGAGACATATATCGAATCTCCTGCTCTTGGCCTCAAGGGAATAATCGACAAAATAGAGGTATTCGATGGTGAGGTGATTCCAGTCGAGCTAAAGACAGGCAAGGCCCCAAGCGAAGGGGTCTGGCCAGGACATATGGTCCAGATAGGGGCATACATACTCTTGCTTGAGGATGCCGGGAAGAAAGTTCCGAAGGGCATAGTCCATTATCTCGATGCGAGATCGAAGCGGGAGATAGTGATGAACCCGTTCTTGCGCGATGAGATAATTGAGCTTGCGAGAAAGGTCGATTCGCTCCTAAAGGGCAAGATCGTGCCTGATATGCTTGCTGCAGAAGGAAAATGCGCTGCCTGCGGAATAAGGGAGATGTGCCATTCAGAAGGCCTGATAGCCGAGAAAATGAAGGAAAGAGACAAGGTTCCTATCGCCACTCGATGATGACTAAGGAAGTTCACATTTAAATAGCAAAACATTTAAATATAAGGTCTGCAATTTGTGAGTCAAGGTTTTATCCGGGTTTTCGAGGGGAAAATATGGCACAAAATGAAATGGGCGGCGACAAGAGATTCTCAAAATCATTGATAGGAAAGACGATAGTTTCTAAGTCAGGGAAGAAGTTCGGCGAGGTCGGCGACATCGTGTTCGAGACAAAATCAGGCGAGCTCATACACGTCGTGATATCGAACCCGACATCCTACACTGAGAAGCTTGAGCTTGAGAAGGACCGCGACGGAAGCATACTTGTGCCTTTCTCCGCAGTCATAGCTATCGGCGATATGATGATTGTCGCTGAGGAAGACATAATATAGTTCTTTAGTTAA
>CAYNNM010000095.1:0-4132 GCA_964398575.1 uncultured Methanosarcinales archaeon | reverse complement strand
TCGGACTGATAAAATATGCGAGACGATTATATCTCACGAAAAGATGACAATATCCATCGAGCGATAACTTTATAAATACTTCAATTTTCTGCCATTTTAAGTTTTTGGGGCTTTAGAGTCTGTTTTGAGGTTTCAAAATGGAAGAAACTGCCTTGAAACAAACTAGGTTGCCAGAAAAGGTTTTTTGGCGAAAAATAAGCTCGAATGGGCTTTATTGAAGGAAAAGGAGACAAAAATGTCAACAATTTATGATGTCAATCCGAACAAGCACATCGCGAAGGTGAAGGAAGAGCTGAAGAAGCTCGACCACATAAAGCCTCCGGCATGGGCGGTTTTTGTCAAGACAGGCGTCCACAAGGAGCGACCTCCGAAGGAAGAGGACTGGTGGTTCACAAGGTCAGCAGCGGTGCTGCGCGCAGTCGGAAAGCTCGGCCCTATCGGGACAGCGAAACTGCGGACAAAATACGGCGGAAGGAAGAATAGGGGTGTTCGCCCAGATCACACATTCAAGGGTTCAGGAAACATAATCAGGAAGGTCCTCCAGCAGCTGCAGGCATCAGGCCTTGTCGAGGAGAACAAGAAAGGTCTCCACAAGGGAAGGATACTGACTGCGAAAGGAAAATCGCTTCTCGATAAGACTGCAGGGGTAGCATCGAAAGAGGCGAGAAGCGCGGATAAATCTCACGCTCACAAAGAGGCCAAGGCTCACGCTCCGAAAGAGAATAAGGAGCACGCTCCGAGGGAGCACAAGCCGGCAGAGCATAAAGAGCACAAAACAGCAGAGCATCACGCTCACAAGAAAGAATAAGATGTCTTCGCTCGATGAGCAAGGAAATAAGGGAGATGAGGGGAAAGGCCCTGATCTTGCAAGGATAGACGAACTCGAATCGCTTATCCGGCAGAAATTCACGAAGGAGGCCCTCTCGCGCTACGGCGCGGTGAAGATGGCGCATCCGGAGAAGGCGCTCTCGCTCATAACTGTCCTCGGACAGCTTATCGCCGCAGGGCATCTTTCGGCTGCGATAACAGATGACCAGCTCCGGGCATTGCTCGAGAAGCTCGGACCAAGAAGGGATTTCACGATAACAAGGAAATAGAAAATGGCAAGATACATACACCTGAGCAGGAAACTGAGGCTTGCGAAGCTTGGCCGCCAGACGAAGTGGGCGCCATTCTGGACAGTCCCGAAGAAGTACGGCAAAGGAAAGAAGGTCCACCCAGGCCGCCACACATCCGTGAAGAGGCACTGGAGAAGGATAAAGACAAAAGCATAGAGTGATCATTATGGCAAAGCTCGAGAGAACATACAACATCCCATTGCGCAAGGAATTCCTGAAGGCGAACCGCTACAGGCGCGCCGAGAAGGCAGTCATCGCAGTCAAGGATTTCCTCGTGAAGCATATGAAGTCAGAGGATGTCCGCCTCGGGAAATACCTCAACCAGGCCATCTGGGCGAATGGTGTCAGAAACCCTCCTCATCACATCAAGGTCATCGCGACAAAAGAGGATGACGGAAAGGTCATCGCTGAGCTCGCCGATGCTCCTGTCGCGAAAGAGACTGCAGAGAAGAAGGAAGTAAAAAAGGTCGCGAAAGAAGGTGAGAATGAGATAAAAGAGGAGCTCGCGAAGGTCGAGAAGAAGACTGAATCGATTAAGGCCGAGAAAGCGAAGGCAGCTCCGAAGAAGAAAGCAGCAGCGAAGAAAGAGTAGTTCTTTTGGAAAGTTTTATTAATTTAGCCAGGTTCTAGAGCGCCACCCATTAACGAGTGCAAGATGAAAGAGACACCTAACCTATTGCCGTTCGAGAGGACAAAGCGAGATATTCTTACCAAGCGCGATGGCGAGACTTCTCCGAAGTTCGGCAAAAAACCCGAGGAGCGGACTCCTGATGAGCTTCTCGATTATGGAGTCGTCAATATCGATAAGCCCAAAGGCCCAACAAGCCACCAGGTCGTCGCGTATCTAAAGGATATCCTCAAGATAAAGAAAGCCGGTCACTCAGGAACACTTGACCCTGGAGTCACAGGGGCGCTTCCGACTGCTCTTGGGCGCTCGACAAAAGCAGCTCAGTTCCTTCTCACGGCAGGCAAAGAGTACGTCGCGATAATGCATCTTCACGACGATGTTCCGGAAGGAAAGATCCGCAGCGCGCAGGAGAGGTTCCTTGGCACGATAACGCAGCTCCCTCCTGTCCGAAGCGCGATAAAGCGAAGGAATCGCGAGCGCAAGATATATTACTTCGACATCATCGAGATAGACGGCCGCGATGTCCTCTTCCGCGTCGGGACTGAGGCAGGGACATACATCAGGAAGCTCATACACGATTTCGGGCAGCATCTTGGATGCGGAGCGCATATGGCTGAGCTTCGGAGGACAAAGGCAGGGCCATTCGATGAGTCGACACTCGCCACGCTCCACGATGTCGCTGACGCCATCTGGCTCTGGAAGGAGAAGGGCGATGATTCTTTCTTCAGGAAAGTCGTCCAGCCGGTCGAGCGCGCGGTCGCGCACCTTCCGAAGATATATGTCGTGGATACTACTGTCGATTCTCTCTGTAACGGCGCGAACCTGAATGTCCCCGGGATAGCGAAGCTCGATTCAGGCATCGAGCCTGACCAGGTCGTCGCTGTGATGACATTGAAAGGCGAGCTAGTCTCTGTCGGCCGGGCGAAGCTTGCGTCGAATACGATACTGAAAGGCGAGAAGGGACTCGCTGTCGCGACAGAGAAGGTCTTTATGGAGCCAGGAGTATACCTGAAGATGCAGGTGAAGAAGTAACTATTCCTTATCCTTCAATTCTTTCCACACATTTATCCCGTAGTCGCACAAGTGGTTCTCAAGCACTGCAGTGTATAGGTGATGCCGGTCTTTAGTGAACACATCGCTGTGAGTCATTATCGCCGCGGCGATCAGCACAGCGTCAGAAGTGTCAGGGATGTCGCGGAGTAGCATCCCATCGACTCTGGACACGAATTCCTCCTCACCCTTCCAATCGCCAGGGTGAACGGGAATGTCGAGAATCGAGATGTTACTCGCGTTCTTGAAATAGTGCCGCATGTTCTCCTTCGCGTGCGGAGGTATTTTGTGGATGTTGTGCATCAATTCCTCCATGTTGAAGCTTGTCATCCCAAAAGGAAAATCTATCTTCGGATGGCTTGATCTCTCGAAGAGGCTTATCAGGAAGCAAGTATCGAAAAGCGGTCTTCTTTCGCCACCATTCATCCCTGGAAGATTATCTATCGTCTCCTGCATCATTTCACCTTCAGCACCCTATCGCAAGCCTTCTTCACGTCCTCGAGTGTTATCTTCTCTATCGGCTCGTAATATCTCCTGTCATTTCCGCTCGGTATCTCGCCCTTGTGCACATTGATGAACGCCTTGCCATCGCCTTTGTACACATACTCGCTGCATTTAGTCCGCGGAGCGAACCGCACAGGAAGATTAGGTCCGAATAAGGACACAGTCTTCGTTCCCTGCACTGCCGCTACATGCATCGGGCCAGTGTCGTTAGTTATCAGAAGATCCAATTTTCGCATCAGGTGGAAAAGCTCTGTCTTGCTCAGCCTTCCGGCGAGGTTTATCATCTCGGATCCGTGCTTCGCCATACCTCTCACGCTCTCGCACAAGTCAGATTCTTTCCTTGAGCCGATGACGATCATTCTTGCCCCGCGTTTTGTGTGCAAGTAATCTGACACTGCTGCGAATCCCGCAGGCATCCACATCCGATACAACGCATCCTCGGCTCCTGGGCATATCGCCATCAGTTTATCTTTCTTGGCTATCCTGTTCTCAGACAATATCTTCTCGACAGCATCCTTTTCTTTTCTCGGGACAATTATCTTCCTGAACCCATCGAATCTCTTCCTTATCCCAAGCGGATGCAGAAGATCAAGGAAAGTGTCAGCCTCATACTGCTTATCATTGAAATGCACTCTCTCGCTATACATCAGTCTCCGAAGTCCGTGGCTGAATCCGATGCGCGACTTCCCGAGCCAGAATGACATCAGCGCGCTCACCTTGAACCACGGCTCTGTGTCGATCGCGACATCATATCTCTTGAAGCGGAAGGAATTGCGGCCTTTGTCATTGGCCCTGCTGGGTGCACTGGCAGTCGGGGTGGTGCTGGGCCTGC
>CAYNNM010000094.1:0-4147 GCA_964398575.1 uncultured Methanosarcinales archaeon | reverse complement strand
ACTTTTCAAAACTAAATTATAAAAAAGTCTTCGTAAGTGCATATCCAAATTTTAGAGAATTTAAAAGACACGTCGATGATATTGCATGGGAAACAGAAGTGTGGGTTTCAGAAATACCTAATCACATGATACATTTCAATGGAGATAAATTCTAAAACTTGATTAATATACTGAATTGAAAAAACTACTTGTCAAGAATGGCAGAATATAATTGGCGGTATGGAAGATATGGAGATTGGAGTTAATGTCAATCCGGCTTCGAAGAAGGGCTCAAGATCTTATGGCAGGTTGAGAAATCTCAAATCTAAACTCCAAATCTTGTTTAGTGGCGAATTTTCGTTATCTGAAGAACAAGGAAGTGGCCCTGAAGTATGACAATCTGGTCAGATTCCTGCTCGAAATAAAAAACACGATAAACACAATCACTCACGAAAGAATAGATGAATTGAGGGAGAAAATCCGAAAATCCTGAATGATGGTTTGAGGAACGAATCAGATTCCACATCCTGCCCCAAAACCTTTATAAACACCTCAGCGTAGGGTGGATGCATGCACAGAAAGAACCTGATCGAAAAACACCGCTACCTTATCGCGGGATTCCTCGTCGCGATCCTTCTTTTCGTCGCCTATGGGCGGGACTTCTACGGGATACAGGAGAAAGTGAGCGATGCAGCCGAGGATGCGGCAAGGAACAAGGATTTCGAGCTTCAGGACCGCTGCGGACCGATGCCGGGGGGCGGAGGCATCTCCCACTCGATACCGAATGAGGAGATGTGCGACAACTCCTGTAGGGCAAGATGCGTCTCTGAGGATCTATCCTACAAGAGCTCAAGATTCACGATGAGCGATTCTGCCTGCCACACCTGTGATTGCTTCTGCAAATGATTAGGGATACTTTTTTAAACTCATCTCGCCGAAATACCTGAAAAAGAGGTGTTTTTTTGCGCAAGACCGGGATGATGGCTTCTACGAGGTATTCCCTATGAAGGGGATGCAGAGATTCTTCCTGATATTCGTAGGATTCGGGTTCTTTATGGGAGTCGTGTTCCCATTCTACGCGAAATTCTTCGTGAACTGGAAGGAAGGGATGCTCGTATTCTTCATCATCGGCTGCCTGATAGCCGGCTCGACGATAGGCATAGTCAATTTCTTCATATTCCGAAACATCCTAAAAGGCCTCTACGCCAAGTTCCGCGACGACTACAGGGACCATCTCGGAATACTCATCGAGTGCAAGGATGAGCGTGGATGCGATCTCTATGAGCAGATGGTCTCAAGCTTCGATCTTCTCCTGAATGAGGTCGTCGTCCTCATCAAGAAGATCCAGGACGCTGCAGGGATGATACTTGACACGTCGCTTAATCTTAGCAACGGAGTCGTCGAGGTCAATAAGACCGGCGATCTTGTCCAGACATCTGTCCAGACAATCGTCGAGAACAGCGCGAATCTCTCTGTCCAGACAATGCAGTCTGTCGAGACCATAGAGAAGATGATCGCTGTCATGAATAATATCGGGATCGCGGTCACTGAGACCAAGACCTACAGCGAGGAGGCGAAAGAGATAACTGAGAGGAGCAAGAAAGAGGCGAAGAACGCCGAGGAGAAGATGGATTCTGTCAAGAGGAATTTCGCGGAATCCACAGAGGCGATAGGCAAGCTCGCCGAGAAGAGCGAGGAGATAACAAGGATAGTCGAGATGATAAACAAGATAAGCGAGCAGACGAATCTTCTCGCGCTAAACGCCGCCATCGAGGCAGCCCACGCAGGAGAGGCGGGAAAGGGCTTCGCGGTCGTCGCCGATGAGGTTCGCAAGCTCGCTGAGGAGTCGCAGAAGGCGACAAAGCAGATATCCTCTCTTGTCGAGAGCATAAGGGGGGAGATCTCCGGAGCTGTCGAGAGCATAAGCCGCGGCAACGATGAGATGGAGAAGAGCTCAAGGATAATAGTGAATTCCCTCGAGTCATTCGGCTCTGTCAGCGAGAAGATAGCCGAATCCGACGCCAAGATAACCAGGATATTCGAGTACGCGAACGAGGGCACGAGATCATCGAAGAATGTCAAGGCGAGCGTCGTCGAGATAAAGGAGTATGTCGAGCGCAGCGAGGAGCACTCGAAGAAGATAGCCGAGTACAACGAGAAGAACACGAATGTCGTCGCGAGCATCACGAAGATCGCGGATGAGCTCAAGAAGAACTCAGTCGAGCTCGAGGAGCGGGCGAACCGGTTCAAGATAAGGTAGCTACTCAAGCACTGCCTTGATCCTTCTTATTCCTGCGGCAGAGGCTTCCTCTTTCTGTATCTTAAAATGACCGATCTCAGAAGTATTCCCTACGTGCGGCCCCATGCAGATGTCTTTCGTGTATTCTCCGACTGAGTAGACAGATACTTTCGAAGGGTACTTCGCCCCGAACTCAGCCTGCGCTCCCGATGAGAGCGCTTTCTCTGTCTCCACTTCTTCTCTGGTGACATCGATGTGCTTTGCGATCACCTTGTTCACTTCGTCCTCGACAGCTTTCACTTCTTCGGGTGTGAGTTTTCTTGCGAAGTTGAAATCGTATCGCAGTCTTTCAGGAGTTATATTGCTTCCCTTCTGCCTGATGTTCGGATCATTCAATACTTTTCGGAGAGCCTCGCCCAGGATGTGGGTCGCTGTGTGCAGCTTCTTCGTTACATCAGAGGCTTCTGAGAGGCCGCCCTTGAATTTCTTCTCAGCCCCGACTCTCGATAATTCCTGGTGCCGCTCGAATTCGGCGCGGAAGCCTGCCGCATCCACGGAAATATCCTTCTCGCGTGCCAATTCCTCAGTCATCTCAAGAGGAAAGCCGTAGGACTGGAACAGTAGGAAAGCTTCTTTTCCGGATATGTCTTTCTTATCCTGCGAGATCTTCGCGAACTCCTTGAGTCCCTGTTCGAGAGTCTTCGAGAATTTCTCTTCCTCAAGATAGAGCTGCTCGATTATGAACCTGCGGTTCTCTTTCAGCTCGTGGTACTGGTAGGAGAACGTATCGATTATGACTTCCGCTATCTTCGCCGTGAAGAAATCCCCTATCCCGAGAAGCTTGCCGTGCCTTATCGATTTCCGGATGAGCCTTCGAAGCACATATCCCTGATCGACATTCGATGGCTTCACAGCCTTATGATCCCCAAGGATGAATGTGGCTGTCCTCATATGATCCGTGATGACTCTCGCGCTCGATTCATTATAGTCGGAGGAAAGCTCTTTCACTCTCTCCATTATCGGCGTGAAGAGCTCAGTCGCAAAGACATCAGTCTTTCCCTGGAGCACCATCGTCACTCTCTCAAGGCCCATCCCTGTATCGACATTCTTCTGCGAGAGCGGGACGAACTCCCCCGGCCCGATCTTGTTGAATTCCATAAAGACATCATTCCATACCTCGATGAAGCGTCCGCAGTCGCAGTTCGGATGGCATACTTCGCCGAATCTCTTGTCGTGCGCTGTGCCAAGATCGATGAACATCTCCGTGTCAGGTCCGCAAGGCCCGGTCTCGCCGGCTGGCCCCCACCAGTTCTTCGATTTCGGGTAGAGGAATATGCGGGAGCTGCCGATGACTCCTTTGTCGCGGTCGCCTACTTCCGCGATTATGCCTTTCGCCTTGAATGCTTCCTTCCAGACCCTAATCGATTCCTCATCCCTCGGAGCGTCAGTATCGCCCTCGAATACTGTCACGAATAGCTTATGCGGATCGATCTTCAAGACATCTGTCAGGAGCTCGAACGACCATTCTATGGCCTCCTTCTTGAAATATGTGCCAAGGGCCCAGTTTCCCATCATCTCGAAGAATGTGAGGTGGCGATTATCGCCGACTTCATCGATGTCCTGCGTCCTGATGCATTTCTGCGCATTAGCGAGGCGTCCTCCAAGGGGATGCTTCTCACCCATAAGGAACGGGACAAGGGGGTGCATCCCTGCTGTAGTGAATAGGACTGTCGGGTCATTCTCAGGTATCAAGGATGCTGAAGGGATTATGGAGTGCTGTTTCGACTTGAAGAAATCAAGATATTTCTGCCGCAATTCCTTCCCCGTGAGCCTCATCATATATCCGCAGAAAATAAGATTTATTTAAAGATTTGCCTAGAATCTTCCTCTCAGGCCAAGAAGCAGTCTTCGCTCATCTTTCTTGATCCC
>CAYNNM010000093.1:3337-4165 GCA_964398575.1 uncultured Methanosarcinales archaeon | reverse complement strand
AAATAGCTCTCTGGCGAAAATATCGGAGGAAAACCCATACAGCAATCTTGGGAAAATACATTTATAAAGCTTTTCGAACAACCAAACACGATGGGAAGAAAGCTCGCGCTTGGGATCGAATCGACAGCTCACACATTCGGGATAGGGCTGGCTGATGATAAGGGACGCATCCTCGCGAACGAGAAGGATGCTTTCTTCACAGAGAAAGGAGGGATGATACCGAATGATGTCGCGAAGCACCATCGCGAGGTATGCTGGAAGGTCCTTGATTCGGCGCTTCAGAAATCAGGAATGGCCCTCGAAGATATCGACATCATCGTATTCTCGCAGTCACCCGGACTCCCTCCTGCGCTTCTCGCAGGACGGGATTTCGCATTGAACCTGCGAGAAAGGATCCAAGAACTTACTTCTGCGAAGACATTGTCTTCGCCACACTCCGGGGCTGGGGGCCGGGGGACGGCGGGGAAAATAAAATCAAAGAAAATCCAGATCATCGGCGTCAATCACTGCATCGCGCATCTTGAGATCGGCCGCCTCACGACTAAAGCGAAGGATCCAGTCTTATTGTACGCAAGCGGCGCGAACACGCAAGTGATCGCCTATGAGGCGAAGAAATACAGGATATTCGGAGAGACTCTTGATCAGGGCGTCGGAAACGCGATAGATTCATTCGGCAGATACGCAGGGCTTGGCTTTCCCGCAGGGCCGAAGATCGAGACGCTCGCAAGAGGCGGCAAGGACTATATCGAGCTCCCTTACTCAGTCAAGGGAATGGATGTCTCATTCTCGGGGATACTCACGAAACTAAAACATCTTTTCGATACGAAG
>CAYNNM010000093.1:0-3327 GCA_964398575.1 uncultured Methanosarcinales archaeon | reverse complement strand
AAACATCCGATGGAGGATCTCGCATACTCTATGCAGGAGACCATCTTCGCGATGCTTGTCGAGGTCTCGGAGCGCGCGATGGCGCACACCGGGAAGAAAGAATTGCTCTTAGGCGGCGGAGTCGCCTGCAACAAGCGCCTGCAGGAGATGTGCAGGATAATGTGCGAGGAGCGGGGAGCCAGATTCTACGCTCCGGAGAATCAATTCCTCGTCGATAATGCTGCGATGATCGCCTGGCAGGGAATGCTTGAGTGGAAAGCAGGAGCGAAAGAGGAGAAGTCGATCGACATCAGGCCGTATCTAAGGACTGATGATGTCAAAGTCAAGTGGCGGGAATAGAAAACAAGGGAAAAAGAAAATCACTGCAGGCTCTTATACACTTCTTCAAGCGCAGGGTCGAGCTGCGGGACCATCGCGCCGCATTCCTTGCAGACAAGCGCGCTGTTGGCCTCAGAGTATCTCACTTTCCTTGAGCCGCACTCAGGGCAGGTCCTCACCTTCTCAGGGTTCTTGAACTCCTTTACCTTTATCTTCTTGACTGGCTTTGGAGCAATGATTCTCTGCGGCTTCTTCGCTGATTTCTTCGCGACTTTCTTGACAGCCTTCTTCGCGACTCCCTTCGCTGGCTTGGCCATCTTCTTGGCTGCTTTCTTCACAGCTTTCTTGACAGCTTTCTTCGCGATTTTCTTCGCTGGCTTGGCTGCTTTCCTGACAGCCTCCATAGCTGCTTTTCTCGCTGGCTTGGCCATCTTCTTGGCTGCTTTCTTCGGCAGAGCCTTACTCGAAGAGACTTTCAGCTTCTTCTTGATATCGACTTTCTTCGTTTTTGGCTTTCTTGAGGCCATTAGTTTATTCAGAAAATGCTTCATTTTCCGCTCATTATGAATCAACCCATTTAAAAATATTTCGGAAGCGGGGATTTCTGATGTGTTTCTTCGGCGATGGTGTGATTTTTAAAATATTTATCAGATATGCATAATTGTATTTTAAAATAAATATTTGTATTTTAAATTACCTTAATGTAATAAGAATTACTTAATTGCATTATAGTATACACTTATGTATATTTATCAGTAATCTACAAAAAAGAAACTAGAAACCAGTCAAGCCCTACTACTTCTTGGCCCGTCTTCTCTTCTCTCTCTTCATCCTTTTACGCTGCCACTTCCAGCGCATCTGCCGCTTCTTCTTCCAGCGCCTTGAACTTCTTTTCATTTAATACCCTCGTATGTATTTTTCTCGTCGTATTTGCTCGAATGGACTGTGAAAGTCCGACGACGTGATCGCGATCGAAAGTGCTCGAGCCGGGATTCGAACCCGGGTCCCGACATTTCTTTGCGAAGCTTTTGATAGCTCCTCACGAAAGTGTCGGATGATTGGTTATCCAACGGCAAAAGAAATTTGACGTTTCCGGACTACACCACTCGAGCGAATTGTTTTTCAAGAAAAAGAGGTGCTTTTTAAAGCTTTCCTTAGCTTGATGCCGGAGTCGGCAGAAGCGCTCCGAATCCTTCCTTGCGTGCCGGAAACTGAAGTCTGCGGGTGAGCGAATTGCTGTATTTTTTTGTGACATCTATGATATATGCTGTCTTCTTCCTGAGAAAATACGCGAATAACGCCTCATAGGCCCAATCCTCATCACGGAGGCCTTCTATGTCCCTAACCTCTCCGATTGTCCTGTCTGGCGGGAAAACCTGATTTCCCTCTACGTGATGGTATCTGAAAAAACCGATCAGCGAATGATAGATGCCAAGCCTCTTATCCATCGGAACCGACGCGATGTCCGGAAACATTATCCTGCCCTTATCCTCTGGCTCTGCCTTGTCAAGGACCATGAGCTGTTCCTTCATCTCGAGAGAGAACTCGCGCAATCTTGCGATGTAGGTGTCCGCATCCGACCAGTAGGCGTGTATCTCTCCCTCTTTGTCGTGCAGCCTCACCTTGGCGAAGACATCGCTGACTTCCCTGACGGACACGCCGATATTCCTTATGGATATGTAAGCCATCTCTTCGAAAAACTCGCCCTCGCGAAGATTCAGCCGATTCAGGAAAGCCTTGTATCTCGGAAAGGATATCTTCTCCTTCTCCTCGTTAAAATCCCTTGTCGATTGCGCAAGATATATCGGGGGCGCAAAGAGCATCCGGAGTCTGTGCTCAAGACCTCCTGCGGAGAGGAACTCCTTCGAATAATCGATCATGGCAGCGGGAAGAAAGACAGATATTTATCTCTTTCGCAAGGATCAGAGCTTCTCCTGCTTGACGACTGCAGGCCTCTCGCGCATCGCCTCGACTGCCTTCGAGAGCGAAAGGAGATTCTTCTTGGCGCCGGCGTTCTGTATCACTGATTCGGAATTCGCGAGGCCAAGCTGCAATGCGAACTCGATGTTCTTCTTGAGTATCAGGCCTGCGAGGAACGATGAAGCGAAGGCATCGCCTGCCCCCGTTGTCTCGACAACCTCGATCTTGCGGCCCGGAATGGAGTATTTGGTCTTCCCATCATAGGCGTATGCTCCGTTCTTGCCGTCGGTGATGACGACAAGCGGGACAGTCTTCTTCAGCTCCTTTAGGCATTTATCGACTCCGCTCTTCTTCGCGATCATCTCAGCCTCTTCCTTATTCATCACAAGTATCTCGCATCTCTCGATGACTTTCTTCAGGAACTTCGGCCCTTTCTTCGCAAGATACGATGACGGATTGAAGATTATCTTTATCTTGTGCTTATATGCGAAATCAGCGAGCTCCTCTAGCGCGCGATAGGAATCGCCGACCATCGATGAGAAATAGAACCAGGATGCGGCAAGCTTGGCCTTCTCGATGCCCGAGAATTCGAGCTTGTCATTCACCCCCTTGTATGTGAATATCGTCCGATCATCCTTTATGCTGTCGAGAATCACTGAGAACCCTGATTTTTCACCGCTCTTATCTTTCCCGAGGAACGTGACATTCTCCCGCGAAAGCATATCGAGTATCTTCTTGCCGTGATCATCGTCCCCGACAAGCCCAAGATACGCGGCTTTCAGGCCGAGCCTCGAGAGCGACACAGCAGTGTTTGTCCCTCCGCCGCCTGTCTCGAACACCATATCCTCGATCAGTATCTTCGAGCCGAGCGGGAATCCGAGTATCTCTTCGCTCTTGCCCTTGGTGTGGATGGATATCACCTCAGACTCATCAGGGTCCGATCTTATGAAGAGGTCTATTGTCGCGCTTCCGACAGTTATGACATCGTGCATCAGGGGAAAGCGGGAAAAAGAGTATTTAAAGGTTGCTAACAGTATGCTTTGTTGCATAACTAATCCTTTAGAACAATTATGTACGCTCTTTTTCCGA
>CAYNNM010000092.1:231-4181 GCA_964398575.1 uncultured Methanosarcinales archaeon | reverse complement strand
TGTTTCACCCATAATATGTGCCTGAGGTGCTAAAATGGAACTTGCAATCGAGCCACTAAGTGATAAGGTTTATAAAGGGAAATGCCTTAAATTATTATATAGGGAGAAGGGTTGTGTCTGGCTATAGGTTGTGGTCAATGGGCCGAAAAGAATGAAAGACCGCAACATAATCATCCTATTCTTAATCCTATCTGTACTTCTTTCGGAAAGCGCTCTTTCTTTCCCGGGCAAATACTGCGAGAACACGAATGTGTGCTCCTGCGGCGCAGCCTGTTTCGGAGGCTATGAGTTCCCGAACCTCTACAACACAGTCGATGGCTGTCCTGACGGGCCTGACTATAACTATGAGGATGTCGAGAATGTATCCATAAAGGTATTCAACGCGAACAATTTTCAGGCAGGAAAGACAGCAGAGATAACAGTGGATTTTAAGACAGCAGCAGGAGATCCCTGGAGGATATTCTACAATAACGGAAGCGGATTCTACACGATAATGAATGGCACTGCCAATGCGAATGGCTTTGAGACATATAGCATCAATAAGACCATCGACTGGGTGGTCGGCAACCACACAATACGGGCATACATCTATTACCAGGAGGCGACATACTACACAGGGCAGACCTGCGGATACAGCATAAACAACTACTACTCCGACACCGATGACATAGTCATCAGAGTAGTCGACGGAGACAAGGTCGCGCCGAACATAACATCAGTGAGCCCACTTTGGAACACATACTCTCTCGAGGAGAGGGTAATGATACGTGCGAATGCCACGGACAATGATCTTCTGAAAGGAGGGTATGCGGATGTCAGCGGGCCAAGCGGGAATTTCAGGCTGAATATGAGTGTGGTCGGCAACTCGACGAACGCGACATTCTCGCAGACAACGGCCCTTGGGCAATACGACTACACAGTCGTCGTGTGGGATGATTCCGGAAACTACGCGAACAGAAGCGGATACTTCCTTATCGACTACTCGATAAACATAAGCATAGAGAGTCCTGTGGCGAACAAGTACTACCAAGTGTCGAGTGTCGATTTCAATATGACGATAATCGATAGGAACTACACGATAGACTCTGTGCGCTATGAGTTCAACAAAAGCGCGAATGCGAGCATCCGCCCGATAGGTGAGTACTCGAACAATACAGAGATGGGAGAGGTCAACACGATAGGGAAGAACCTCTCGCAGTCATTCAACTCGACAGTCGATCTCGCCATCAGCCAGCTCATCCTGAAGATAAGGAGAGAAGGGAACGCGACAGCAAGAGTGCTTCTGCGTAACGATTCTTTCGGCCCGGGAGGGGTGCTTGCCTATGCGACGATAAACGGAAGCATAGGCACCTCCTCCCGATTATACTCGCTCAGACTCGACCAGAGCGTAAGCATCGTCGCCGGAAGGAAGTACTGGATAACCATCGAGAACGGCTCGATGAATGATTTCTTCAGATGGAGCTACACCGACGGCTACGCGAGAGGGGAGAGCAGCGAGAACTCATCGCACGACTTCATATTCTACGCTCTCGATAAGGAGAGATACAGGGGAACATTCCCTGTCGGGAAGAACAATTCATTGAAGATATTCGTGAATAACAGCGCAGGTGTAGAGAAATCGAAGGAGATATCGTTCTACTATGATAACTCGACCCCTTACTTCGTATCGGTTGATGCCGCAAGCGACATCGAGTATGGGGTCCCGCAGGTCTTCCGGGTCGAACTTTATGACGATTTCGCGATAGATACCTGCCTCCTTGAGATAGATACGCAGAATCTCACCATGCAGAGGGAAGGCGCGCACAGGTTCAACTACAGCTATGCGGCAGAGCAGGGACCAAGGACATACAAGTTCCATTTCAATGATTCGGCGGGCTTCCGCAATGTGTCGCCGAGTTTCAGCTTCTTCGTCAATGATACGAAGCCGCCTGTCCTTCAGTCGATATCGATGTCTCCGAACAAGAGCGCAGAGCTCGACCCGAATGCCACTATCCACATCCGCGCGAATATCGCTGACGCAGGCTCGATAGAGAATGTCACTCTCTGGTTCGGGAAAAGCGGATATGCATCTATAGGAAAAGAGATGGTGCTTGAGAGCGGCCTCTACTATGCCAACTTCACGCCCACGGATGAGGCAATATACGAGTACAGGATCTATATGATGGATGAGTTCGGAAATACGAATCTATCGGCGACATACAGCGCGAGTGTCTTCTACGACAGGACATTCGAGGCCAGCCCGATGAATCTTGGAGTCAAGGGAGCGATAATAGGCAAGAACGTGAGCCTTGGCAACATAACAGTGAACAACACAGGGGACTATGAGATGAATCTCACTCTTTCGAAATCATCATCGACGACACCGAACATCCACTTCTCGGCGAACGGAGTGATCATCGCGGCGAAGGGGACTGCGATAATCAACATCAGCGCGACAGCCCCTGACATCGAGGCAGAATATCCGATAGGGATAATCGCAAGCGATGGGAACAGCGAAGCGCAGGTGAATGCGACCCTCTTCACGCAGAAAGGCGGGGCATATGTAGTCGCGGAGTTCCTGGTCTATCCACCGCAGGTCACTGTCGGAAGCAGGAAGAACAACATCACTGCGAGGATAACGAATATCGGGAATGAGACCGCGCATAACCTAAGCTATTCCTGGCTCCTCCCATCCGGGTGGACAACAAGGGAGAATCTGAGCGGGAACATCTCCCAGATGATCGTCGGCGCAGAAGCATTCACGACAGTGTATGCTGACCTCTCCGACATCGCTCCGACAGGATCGAAGACTCTCGCCCTTTCGATGAATTCAAGCTCGAACGGATATACCTTGCAGAGAGAGATAGAGGTCATCGGGACAGAGGCTCCGCCGGCGCCTCCGCCTTCGGCTCCTGCAAGTGGCGGGGGAAGCACAATTGTCGCCGGAGCGCCGAAGATATCTGGCGTCGCCTCGCGCCCGACTTTCGGGGATGATGATAAGCTTAACCTGACTATCGGAGAGAGGAAGAGATTCGAGCTGAACATCACCAACCTCAACAGGGATGTCGTCTGGAGCAACATCAGCATCGAGACAGAAGGATTCCCGCTGAACAAGCTTGGCATAGATGATGACGGAGTCATCGATGTGCGTTATCGCGAGACAAAGAGGTTCTTCCTCGAGTTCGATGTCCCCGAATACGCGAAAGAGGAGAGGAGGACCCTGAAAGTGAAGCTTGTCGCGACTCAGTTCGACGAGAAGCTGAACCTGACAAGCGAGATTACATTCAGGCGCGAGATCGAGCTCTCCATATTCCAGGGAGGGAGAAAGAGCTTCTGCACTGATGCGGCGGAGAAGGATGTCGGAGAGGTGTGGAATCTCGGCGGAGGGGGAGAAGTCCTTGAGCGAAAGCTCGCGCTTGCGAAAGAGAGCGTGGCTTCCGGGGATTTCGCTACGGCAAGGCGCCTCTGCATGGAGATACAGGAAGGGAAAGAGAGAGCGATATCTGTCAGGAAAGAGATCGCATTCATCGAGGAGGAGCTCATTGATCTTGAGAGGAATTACTATGACACCAAGGAGGCGAGAGAGAGGCTTTTTAGCGCGACCGCGCTCTTCGAGAGAGGAAGCATCGATTCGGCTGAGAAGGCGATAGCGGACCTAAGGTACCTTCTTGAGGCAGGACGCAAGCTCGAGCAGGGGAGCGTCAAGAGGATAGGGAAGGCCGCGATCGGGAACAATCTTCCGGCAGTCGTGTTCCTGACAGCAGCTTCCGCGATACTTGGGACCCTCGGCTATCGTGAAGGGGTGAGGATCGGGAAAAGGATCCGGAAGAAGAGATACGAGAAGAAAGAGAAGAGGATAGTCGGCCTGATGAGAAAGGCGCAGAAGGAATATTTCGATGAGAGATCGATGGGTGAGTCCCTATACCGGAAATATATGGATGAGTACAGACGAGACCTTGGGAAAGTGATGG
>CAYNNM010000092.1:0-221 GCA_964398575.1 uncultured Methanosarcinales archaeon | reverse complement strand
AGGCGAAGATCGGGATAAGGATATCTGAGGAACTCGGGAAGAAGGATCCGGGATTTGGGGAGAAAGAGATCCTCGAGACCATCGCGAAAGAGATCCAGGAAGGATTCTATGTGAGAAAGGAGATGAGCGAGGAGAACTACATCCATCTCTCGGCGATAGTGGGTGAGAGGATGGCTGCGTTAAAGGAGGGAAAAGGATGAGGAGAGAACCGGGAAGCGCGG
>CAYNNM010000091.1:0-4228 GCA_964398575.1 uncultured Methanosarcinales archaeon | reverse complement strand
TACCAACTAATACGGAGCCTTTTTGATAAAGGTTATGCTCAGACTATTCAGAGCGGTTCTTTCGCTAATGATCCTGAAGAGATTCAAAAAGCGCTTCTAAGCGGAGATGAAGAGTCAAGAAAGAAACTGAATAAGAGGATACAATATCCAGGAGTTTCTGTTTTCATCGAGAAGCCATGGTTCGATATTGTTCCAATGATGCCTGGGGGCTCGAATATTCCACCTCCGACAGATATGAGTTATGTTGAAGGCTATTTCGCAGATTATATAATGAATCCAGAGCTGGCAGAGAATGAGACATACAAATATGCTTCGAGACTGAATCATCCAATGCCTGGAAATATCAAGATGGGTATAAAAAGAGGCGGAACCCAACTCGAAAGGATAATAGATATGCTGAGAAAAACTCCTCTGAACAATCAATCTGTCGCAGCCATCGCAAGTCCCGAAGATCTAGATATATGCTATGGCAATGACGGCAAGCTTGATCCTCCTTGCTTAAGAGAGATCGATTTCAAGGTTCTCCCGGATGGCGAAGATAAATATCTTTCTGTAAGCGTGTATTTCAGGTCTTGGGACCTCTGGGGCGGTTTCCCATCGAATCTTGGAGGAATTGAGCTTCTGAAACAATATGTCGCGCAAGAGACAGAGATCAGTAATGGTCCGATGTACGCATATAGTTCAGGCCTTCACATCTATAACCATCACGAGGATGTCGCAAGATTAAGAGTGAATAGGTCCGAAAAAGACAAATAGTTTCTCAATTCCAGAATTAAGTTTTGTTTTCAATTTTAATCTTTAAGGTCCGGAGAACTTTTTTTTAAGAAACCTTTAAAAACAACCCATCCGTATCCTGGTTATGTCAAGGGAAATCCTCGTATTCTGCGCGCACCCTGATGATGAGATACTCGGCGTCGGGGCGACGATAGCGAAATACAGAAAAGAAGGGCTAAGGACAACCACTGTGATAGCGTCGTACGGCGAGCTCTCTCACCCCTGGCTTCGGAAGAACATAATCACCGATGTCCGGATAAAGGAATCGAGGAAGGCGGCAGAGCTTGTCGGCGCAAAGACAGTGTTTCTCGGGCTCGAGGAGAAGGATGCGGTCCGCAAGATGTCTGATGAGAGCACGATCAGGAAGATAGAGTCGCTCATAAGGAAGCACAAACCAAGAAAAGTATTTACGCATTCTCAGGATGATCCGCATCCGCTGCACAAGGCAGTCTCTCTCGCTGTGACGAAGGCGGCTGACCGCGCGAAGCAGAAGGATGTCTATGTCTTCGATATATGGAATCCGCTCAACATCTCGAAGAGAAAGTTGCCCCGCCTATATGTCGATGTCCGCGACACATTCTCGCTTAAGACAAAGGCCCTTTCCCTTTTCGAGAGCCAGAAGCTGCAGATGCAGCTGCCATTGACCTGGAGCGTGTATCTGAAAGCCATAAAGGCAGGCTTTGAGAACAGATCAAGATTCGCAGAGGTGTTCTACAAGATAAGATGAAAGAGAGACGAAAGCTCCTGATAGCGTCGGATTCCACTCTGCCGCGCCTCGATGGGATATCGATGTTCCTCTCGAACATAGTCCCTCGCCTCGAGAAGGATTTCGACATAACCATACTCGCGCCGATGTTCGATGTGAAGGACATCACTCTCGATAAGAGCATAGTCGGAAGGAAGTTCGGCAATGTGCGCAACATCTATACCAAGCTCTCCCCATTCAAGGCAGGGGATTACCCGATACCATTCTATCCTTCCTCGAAAGCGAAAGAGGAGGTCAGAAAAGCCGATATCGTCTTTGTCCACTCGATAGGCCCTGTCGGAGTGACTGCGATACATTACGCGAAGAAATACAGGAAGCCGACAGCGGTCTATGTTCACTCGATAGATGTGGATCTTTGGCGAAAGAGCGTGAGATACCCGAAATTCCTCAAGGACCTTGTCAAGAAATTCGCGAGGATGATGATGATCTATGCCTATCGGAGATGCGACTATCTTCTTCTCCCATCTTTGGATGCGAAAGAGATACTCGAGCGGGAAGGGATATCGAAGCCGATGGCGATTGTGCCTGTCGGCGTGGACACTGATGTCTTCTCCCCGCCAGAGGATAAGGAATCCGCGAAGAAGAGGCTCAAGCTCTCTCCTTCGAGAGTCGTCATCGGCTATGTCGGCCGTATCGGCCGCGAGAAGGATCTCTCGACATTGATATTCGCCTTCGAGCATCTCGAGAAGAAGTACGACAATATCTCACTCATCCTTGTCGGGACAGGCCTTGTCGGAGAGGTGAAAAGATCAGTCAGCTCGAAGAACATCCATTTCGCAGGGCTTCGCGAGAATGTGGTCCCTTATCTCCAGGCGATGGATATATTTGTCCTCCCATCACTCACTGAGACATCATCTCTTGCGACAATCGAGGCGATGAGCTGCGGGGTCCCTGTCGTGACGACTCCTGTCGGAATACTGAAAACCCTTGTCCGCGAGACAGAGTCAGGACTTCTTTTCCCGAGAGGAAGCGCGGATTCCCTCGTCAATTCCATCGAGAAGCTGATTCTTGATGAGACTCTGCGGAGGAAACTTGGGAAGAACGCCCGCCTGGCCGCGAAAAAGAGATTCTCCTGGAAGCTCACTTCCGAAGGGATACGGGACGCGCTGAATAAGCTCTAGAGACCATCTACGACCTTGTAGAAATCAGAATCGAGCGTCACACTCGATCTTACGACATTATATCCCATCATCGAGAGCCTCTTCGTGTACGGGAAAAGAAGATTCTCCTTCACTGCCGGGCAGCGCTGCGAGAGCAGGATTGATTTTCCGTGGAGAAACAGCGGAAAGTCCCCGCAGGTCTTCGGGCGGCGACTGTCTTTATGTATCCTGCAGCGGAAATCCCGGCCGAGGCTTGGGCACGGCTGGCTGTGGTCCCCCATGTCGAGTGAGTACCTTCTGTCGGGAATCCGCTCAAGCAGTTTCCTCCCCGTAATCTCTTCTCTTTTCCCCTGCGTGACAACATCTACCTGGCCCTCATCCAGGATAAGATGGCTGCTTCGGCAGCAGTATGCTTTGCATTCCTCGATGCAGTATTTCCCGATGGATGCTCTCGCCTCAATGGCGATGGCCTCAGCACTATCTTTTAAGACAAGAATCGGTTTCATAGAAATCAGCTTTTTTTCCTTGCCTCGATAGAGATGTTCGAGAATTGACACCCATTATTTAAATCTGCTCTTTTCGCTACCCACTGGGCATCTTCGGCGAGAGTATTTAAATGCGGTTGATTTTTCCTGTTCCTGAAAAATCACAATCTTTAAATATACTTTGGTATACCTAAGTATAGGTGATGCCAGATGTCAGACACGACCATAAAGATACACTGCGAGACAAAAGCAGGCCTCGACCAGTTCCGTGAGTACAAGAATGAGAGCTATGATGAAGTGATAAGGAAGATGATCTATATCGCGAAGAACGTGAAGGAGCAGCCAAGGCTCTCCAGGGAAGCGGTCGACGCGATAGAGAAGGCGCGGGAAAGGATAAGGAATGGAAAATTCCTGACTGAAGAAGAGGCCAGAAAGAGGCTCGGACTATAGATGTATGAGATAATATTCGATGAGGATGCGATAGATTCCATCTCGAGACTGGAGAAAGTCGAGCGCAGAAGGATCTATGATAAGATAATCTCGACAAAAGAGGATCCCTTAAGGTTCTTCGAGCGCCTGGCCGGAAGGAAGGATTACAGGCTAAGAATAGGGGATTACCGCGCCATCGCAGACATAGACTAGGAAGAGAAAAGAGTGACGATAACCATTATCGGCCACAGGAAGAATATTTACGAAAGATGAATTGCCCAGAATGCAGCGCGAATATGAAGCGAGTTCTTGTGAAAATCGAAGGGTCCGAGAGAAAGGCTGTGAGCTGCCAGTGCGGTCACTGCGGGTATTTCGAGTTCGCACCTGAATCGGCAAGCAAGGTAGTCAATGAATTGAAGGAGAAGGAAGCGACACTTAAGCTGCGGCAGAGGATAATCAAGATGTCGAAGGGAAGGCTGGGAGTGTATCTTTCCAAGGATGTTGTTGAGAGTCTGGGCCTCGAGGCAGGCGAGGAGATCTTCATATCTGTCCCTGACGATAAGCATATTGTGATAGGATTGGAGTAAGTTCTTGAGTGCGGTCCGGCGACTATTTCTGAGAGGCTCTGTCCTAAATCTCTTAAAACGCAAAATATATAACCCGCAAGGGCTGTA
>CAYNNM010000090.1:0-4232 GCA_964398575.1 uncultured Methanosarcinales archaeon | reverse complement strand
TCACCGATGACAAAGCGCTCCTCGATGAAGGGATTCCGGAACGGATTGCGTGATCTATCGATGCAACTTCTCCCGCTTTTCGCATCACTGCTGATTTTCTTCTTCACGAAAGATGAATTCGCGATAGCCATCCTTGTGCTCACGCTCATAGCAGCGACATTCCTGATAAAATACAACAAGGGGGAGTGGAAGGTCCTCGTATTCGGGATAATCCTCGGATTCCTCTTCGAGATCTCGGCCGACGCGATCTACAAGCTCCAGTACTGGGAAGGCGCATCGCTTCTTGGGATTCCCATATGGCTTCCGCTGATGTGGGGCTATGGATTCGTCTTCATAAGAAGGATAGGGAATATTCTCGCAGACGACTAGCGCTTCATCCTCTTCAGCATCCCGATTATCTTCTCTGCCTCGGCCTTTCCGCGCAGCTCCGCCATGAGCTTCCCGATAATGTGCTTCTCCTCAAGGCTCTTGTTCGCATCGAGTATCCTTCTCACTTCTCTCTCGAGGTTGGCATCCGAGAGAATCTCAAGCTCATTCTCCTTGATTGCCGCATCGATCGATTTTCCCTTCGCGGCCTCAGTAAGCAGTATCTCGAAGGAGGCCTTCGCTATCTTTCCAGAATCAAGCGCGGCGAATGCTTCAGAAAGAGCATCCTTCGTTATCTTCTCTGTCGGAACTCCGTTTCTGCGCAATTCAAGCATCTTTGGTATCATCATCTCCCCGATGAATGCGGCCTTCAGATTCCCGAAGCTCTTCACATATCCCTCGAACTCATCCGCGCGGCCTGCCTTCGCTATGAGCGATGCAAGATCATTCGATATCCTGTGTCCCTTTATCCTCTCAAGCTTCTCCTCGATGAGCTCGTGGACCTCGATGCTTCCCACATCCGGCTTGATCGGAGGGACATCTGTCTCAGGATACATCCTCGCACCGCCGGGCATCGGCCTCATGTATGTTGTCGTCCCATCAGGATTCGCGCTTCTGACTTCTTTTGGGACACCCCTCATCGCGTCGTTTGCGCGTTTTTGTATGTAGTGGACGAAAAGAGTCCTCACTTTCCTTTCGTCACCTGTGCAGATGACAAAGGCATCTTCCTCTTTCGCTGACAGGTCCTTCTTGATTTTCTTGATCTCATCTTCCAGAAAGCCGTACTTCTCGAGGTTCTCATCGGAGTGTATCACTCCGCCAAGCCCAAGGAGCTTCGCGAATGCTCCGAACTCAAAACCGAGCCGCTGGTTCCTCACATCCTCCTTTCCTATCAGCCCGCCGAACTTCTCAAGCCTCATCGCGAAAGCCTTCTTTCCGGAATCGATCGCTTTCTTGACAAAAGCAACTCCTGTGTCTTTGAGCGCGCCTGTGACCTCGATTATCTTCCCATCATTCTCTTTCGCGCCCCTCTTCCTCAATTCATCCCTTATCGCAAGAAGATTCATCTGCCGCTTCGCTTCATTCTCGACAAGAAGAGGAATTAGTTTTAGTTCCTGCGCCCCTTTTATCTCTATCCGCGCCCCATCCTTTATCGACACATTGACATCCTGCCTGATCGTTCCAAGGCCGCGCTTGACCTTCCCTGTGCTACGCAGCACCATCCCTATCTTCTCGGCGACATCCTTCGCCTCGGTAGGCGTCTCGATATCAGGATCTGTCCCTATCTCGATCAACGGTATGCCGAGCCGATCAAGCCCGTATCTGACGAATTCATCTTTGCTCTCTATCTGCTTCGCAGCCTCCTCCTCTATCGATATCGTAGGGATGCCTATCTTCTTCCCGCCGACAGCTATCTTCCCATCCATCGCGACAAGAGCGGTCCTCTGGAAACCTGATGTGTTCGAGCCATTGACCACTATCTTTCTCATGACCTCGATCTCATCGACTATCCTCGCATCGAGCATCCTTGAGACCGAGAGGACTGCCGAGAGCGCATCGCTATTCATAGAATGGGGCGGCTCATCGTCGAGCTCGACAAGGCAGGTCGTATCGTCATATCCTCCATAGATGAAGTACTTCTCTTTCTTTATCTCATGGAGCGCCGCGACATCGACCTCATCGGTCTCTCCGGCGGATGCGCGAAGCTCGCGGCGCACAGTGAAGTGCGGAGCATCATCCCTTATCGTCGATGGGCAGCTGCAGAAGAGCTTTCTTGTGTCAAGCTGCTGATGTATCTCGATTCCGCATCTGAGTCCGAGCTTTCTGTAGTCCATCATTTCCTCCAGGCAAAATCGCATATATCTTTATTTAATTTTAGTTTTTGGATTTAAAATAAAAACCTTTATAAATACCCTCCCAAACCTCTTATCTTATTCATTCTACAGCGCGAAAACGAGGTAGAGGGAACTAGAACGAAAAAAGCGCCATTTTAAGGCATCGGAGCCGATTTCGTTCTTCTAAAACTGAAAAAAGGCATAAAAATGACACAGAAGCTTAAGAAAGGAGATTTCATAGAGATAGACTATGACGGATACACGAAAGAAGAGAACTTCCTTTTCGATTCCACTGACGCGAAGAAGATGAGGGAAAGCGGCACAGATGAAACGAGAGAGAACTATAACCCTGTCATAATCTGCATCGGAGAGGGCCAGATACTTCCAGCCATAGATTCCGCGCTTATCGGGATGGCTCTTGGCGAGGAGAAGCGCCTTGAGCTTGCGCCAGAGAGCGCTTTTGGGAAGAAAGAGGCATCGCTTCTTAAGATTGTCCCGATGACAGTGTTCAAGAAGGAGAAGATCGCGCCGCATCCGGGCCTCCAGGTCTCTGTCGACGGAATGATGGGTGTCGTGAAGACAGCATCAGGCGGACGGGTCATTGTCGATTTCAACCATCCTCTCGCAGGCAAGGATGTCCACTACAGCATCAAGCCAAAGAGGATGATCACAGACATAAACGAGAAGGTATCGACATACATCTCATTCGCGCTCAATATCCCGCGGAGCATAATCGGTGTCAAGGCAGACGGCAATAAGGTCGAGCTAAAAGCGCCATTCAAGCTCCCGAATGAGGTCGAGAAGAAGCTCGAGGAAGCTGTCAAAAAGGCAGTCCCTGAGCTTGAAGCCCTCACATTCGTCGAGGAGAAGAGGAAGGAAGCGAAAAAGGATGCCTTCGGACGCGATCCAGGGCACGAGCACTACGGTCATAACCATGGCTAGACAGACAATAAAGCTTATATATGGGAAAGAAAGTAGGAATGAAAAAATCTATGGGGTGATTTTTTGAAAGAAATCATAGAAAACGCTTCTTCAAGGGCATACGGATTCAAGACTCCTGAGTCGAGGAGAAGGTCGAATCCAATCGACGCTGAGCTTGAGGAGTTCCTCTCGAAACAGCAGGCCACGATAAAGGTCGTCGGCTGCGGCGGAGGAGGCAACAATACCATCAACAGGATGGCTGAGGTAGGGATAACGGGCGCTGAGACAATCGCCGTCAATACTGATGCGCAGGACCTACTCTACACGACATCTGACAAGAAGATACTCATCGGAAAAGAGGTCACAAAGGGCCTTGGCGCCGGAAGCATACCTAAGCTTGGCGAGGAGGCTGCAAAAGAGCAGGAAGCAGAGATCAAGCAGACTCTCCAGAATGCGGATATGGTATTTATCACCTGCGGGCTTGGCGGAGGAACAGGCACCGGAGCAGCACCTGTCGTCGCAGAGGTCTCGAAGAAGCTTGGCGCTCTCACTGTCGCGATAGTCACGATGCCTTTCGCCATGGAAGGCGCAAGAAGATACGACAACGCGGTGATCGGTCTCGAGAAGCTTGAGAACCTCGTCGATACATTGATAGTCATACCGAACGATAAGCTCCTTGAGCTCGCGCCGGACCTTCCGCTCCACACAGCATTCAAGGTCGCGGATGAGATACTCACAAACGCAGTCAAGGGAATAGCCGAGCTTGTCACAAAGGCAGGTCTTGTCAACCTCGATTTCGCAGACATAAGGACTGTGATGGGAAAAGGCGGAGTCGCGCTCATCGGTGTCGGAGAATCCGATTCAGAGAACCGCGCTGAGGAGGCTGTCGAGAAGGCGATACATAATCCTCTGCTCGATGTCGACATAGCCGACGCGAACGGAGCGCTCATCAACATACTTGGCGGATCTGATCTCACACTGAATGAGTCGAAGCAGATTGTCCAGACGATCTCTGATCGGATTTCAGAGGACGCTCGCCTCATCTGGGGTGCGCAGATATCGGAGGATCTCGGGCGGACCGTCAGAGTACTATTGATAATAACAGGAGTC
>CAYNNM010000089.1:1592-4258 GCA_964398575.1 uncultured Methanosarcinales archaeon | reverse complement strand
GGTATAATATAAGAACTTATATATAAAACTCACGTTTAGTTGACAATATCTTTCCGCAAATAGTTTTTTAAATAAACAAGGATTGGATGCCTTATGATATGCCTTATCGCATTAGTCGTGTTCGGGGTGCTTGGTCTCTTCTCTCTGAAATACAGGACTATAGCGAAAGAGGCGTTCGACTGCGTATTCCGGAGAATGACTCTTCGCAAATGCGAGAGCGGGCTCGATAAGCGGCTGAAAAGCCAGATAACCGGAAAGTTGATGGCACGTAGTCCGAGCATAGGAAGATTCATCTATAGAAGATTCGAGATGATCTCCTGGATTTTCACGATCCTTCTTGTCGCATCGCTTGCGCAGTCAGGCGTATCGGTGTACAACTACGCAGTGTACAGCAACTGCAATGGCCCGACGAATGAGGGATTCTGCATATTCGACCCTCTCGCTGAAGCAGAGATAAGCGCCTGCGGCGAGGAAGGCGCGATGCCTGTAAAGGCCCTCTCCGCTCCGAAGGATGTATCGCGGTTCAACGCCTTCGGGAACAGGGACTCGAAAGTGAGATTCGTGATGTTCGGATGCTACACCTGCCCATACACGAAGAGCTCAGCGGATACTGTATTCGATATCTATGAGAGATACAAGGATCGGGTCGAGTTCATATTCATCGATTTTCCGATAGCGAGGCACGAGGGATCCGCTCTTGCGGCAGAGGCTGCCCAGTGCGTATTCGAGCAGGAGCCGGAGATGCTCATAGAGTATTCGAAAAGATTATATTCTGACGAGACGATAGATCTCGGCGAGCTAAGGAGGCACGCTCGGGAATCAGGGGCTGATGAGGCGATGTTCGAGGAGTGCCTCTCATCCCACAGATACAGGTCATTTGTCGATGAGAGCATGGCTCTTGGGCACGGATCGGGAGTGTATGGGACGCCTACATTCTTCATAAATGACATCCATATCGTCGGCCCGACGACGAAGAAGGCGTTCTCGAAGCTGATAGAGGATGAGCTAAGAAGATGAACACGCGAAAGATAAGGCAGGATTTCCCGATATTCTCCGAGCAGAAAGGGATATTCGGGATAAAGAAGAAGCCGATGATCTACTTCGACAATGCCTGCATGACGTTGCGGCCGCGGCAGGTCGTCACAGCGATGAACCAGTACTACTACGATTATCCTGCCTGCGCGCTTCGGAGCGCGCACAAGATGGCAAGACGCGCGACAGACGCCTACGAGAGCGCGAGAGAGACTATCGCGAAATTCATCGGAGCGAAGCCGGATGAGATAATCTTCACGAGAAACACGACAGAGGCGATCAATCTCATCACGCATTCTTTCCCATTCAAGAAAGGGGATGTCATTCTTGGGACAGACAAGGAGCACAACTCGAATCTTGTCCCCTGGCTCATGCTGAAAGAGAGAGGAGTGAAGCACGATTTCATACCGTCGAAAGATGGCGAGATAGACATCGATGCGTTCGCCGGCAAGCTGAATCCGGATGTGAGGATGGTCGCGATGGGGCATACATCTAATCTTGATGGGACATCGATCCCGTTGAATAAGATAGTGAAGATGGCGCACGCGAATAAGTCGCTTGTCTTGGTCGATGGCGCTCAGTCTGTGCCGAGGATGCCGATAGATGTCAAGAAGATGGATATCGATTTTCTCGCGTTCTCGGGGCACAAGATGCTCGGTCCGACAGGGACAGGGATACTCTATGGGAAGAAGGAGCTTCTCGACGAATTGAAGCCATTCATGGTCGGCGGGGAGACTGTGCGGGAGACATACTATGACCGCGCGGAGTTCGAGAAGGTCCCTCTAAGATTCGAGGCGGGCCTGCAGGATTACGCAGGATTCATCGGGCTTGCCGAAGCCGCGAGGTATCTGCGGAAAAACGGCCTCTCGAAGCTCGCATCCTATGAGGTCAAGCTGAACCAGATGCTGACAGAGAAGCTCGGGAAATACGAGGAGATAGAGATACTCGGTCCGAAAGACGCGAAGAAGAGGGGCGGGATATTCTCATTCAACATCAAGGGGATGAGCCCGCACGAGATAGCGCATATTCTTGATTCCGGAAGGAACATAGCCATAAGAAGCGGCGCCCACTGCGCCCATTCCTGGTTCAATGCGCACGGCCTCAAGGGCTCGGCGAGGGCATCGTTCTACCTCTACAACACGATGGAGGAAGTGGATGATTTCGCCGATGCTGTCGAGGAGATACTCAAGCTAAAAAAGTAAGCTTTAAAAAGACTTTCTGAATCCAGTGGTTTATAGGAAATTAATCGTTAAATACTCTTTTTTGGCCAAAAAAAGCCGAAAAACGCTTATTTTCGATATGAAAGATTAAAATGGCAACAGAATCAGTAAAGGCAATGATTGAAGGCGGCAAAGCCAGCGCAGCGCCACCTCTTGGCCCTGCTTTGGGTCCTATGGGCGTTCCTATCGCGAAAGTAATAGAGGATATCAATAAGAAGACTGCCTCATTCAAGGGAATGCAGGTTCCTGTAACTGTCGTCATCGATAAGGATACTAAGGCTTACGAGATAGAGATAGGGACACCACCTACCTCTGCTCTCATCAAGAAAGAAGCTAACCTCGAGAAAGCATCTGGCAAGGCGAAGCTTGATCTTGTCGCCGATCTTATGATCGAGCAGATAATCAAGGTCGCGA
>CAYNNM010000089.1:0-1582 GCA_964398575.1 uncultured Methanosarcinales archaeon | reverse complement strand
GGAAGACTCTATCTCCGGAAAGACGCTGAAGGAGAAGGTCAAAGAGGTCTGCGGGACCTGCCTCGCCATGGGAATAATGGTCGAGGGAAAGCGCGCGAATGAGACTATCGCCGATATCGATTCTGGAAAGTTCGACGCTGACATCGCAGCAGAGAAGACAGAGCTATCCGCCGAGGAGCTGAAGAAGCTTGAGGAGGAGAAGAAAAGGCTCGCCGAGGCCGCTGCGAAGAGGCATGCGGATGAGGAGAAGAGAGGACGCGACATCCTCGCTGCTTTCGCAGGCAAGGAGAAGTCTGTCATCAAGGCGAAGCTGCATGAGGCTAATCTCCCTGAGGATCTCATCACGAAGCTTCTCGCCGAGGTCGCAGGTCCTGCGAAGGGCGCAGCCGCGGCTCCTGCTGCCGGTGCCGCGAAGAAGAAGTAAGTTTTTTAATTTCCTGTCATTTCTTTTCATTCTATGGGAGCGATAAAGCAGCCGAAAGACTCACTTCTGTTCTTCGGCATCATGTATTCTGACGAGAGGCTCGCGAAGAAAGCCTTAGCTATCCTCATCGAGAGATACGGCGAAGTCGCGGAGGAGAGCGATGAATTCGATTTTTATTTCACGAAGTTCTATCAGGATGAGTTCGGAGATGGTCTTAAGAAGCGGTTCGTGCTCTTCGGAAAGCCGATCGCGCGGGGAGAGCTCTCGGAGATGAAGGTCTTCGGGAATGAGGTCGAGGGAACATTCGCGAAGGACGGGAAACGGATGATCAATCTTGATCCGGGATATGTCACCGAGCACAATGTGGTGCTCGCATCCTGCAAGGAATTCCCTCATCGCGTGTATATCGGCAACGGGATCTACGCCGAGGTCGAGATGATGTTCAAGAAGGATGGAGTCGAGTATCCAGCATACGCTTATTCCGACTACAAGACTGAGCTTGCGAAGAAGTTCTTCCTTGATGCGAGAAAGAGGATTCTTGATTAGCCGAAATATTCTTTATTGAATTCCTTGCTCAATCTCCTGCACTTCTCTATCGAGTTATGCAGAGAGACATCCATCGCATCCCTCGACTCGATGAGTGTGCTGAATTCATCTACAGTCGAGACATCATATCCCAGTCCTGCGTAGAATCTCTTCGCTGTCTCATTGAAGAAGCAGCCGTCTTTGACCTCGATTTTGTCTGTCCCCTTGACTTTTCTGGCTGTCGGGAAAATGTAGTGCTCTTTCCTGAGGATCTCGATTAAGCCCATAAGATGGGTGATGAGCGGAAGTATAAAATGATAGCGGTGCTTTCAGTTACCTTTTTAAATGGGTGCGGTTTCCCGAAGGTCAAGATACAGCCCTGTAGTGTAGCGGTCAATCAATCCTTGATTGGACCATTCATCTCGGACTCTGGCAACTCTTTTTGGAGATATCCGGGGACGGCGGTTCGAATGTGGGCCTGTAGTCGGTAGCAGGTAGCCAGTAGGAATACTACGGGCTACGGACTAAAGACTGCTGGCTCGTCGAAAGTCCGCCCGGGGCTATCTTTTCTTATTCTATGCGGCTCGATTGCAAGTTTTTCTGAATAGCAAGATTTAAGGGGGCTCCGCCCCA
>CAYNNM010000088.1:3883-4339 GCA_964398575.1 uncultured Methanosarcinales archaeon | reverse complement strand
TCAGGTTCCCGAAATTGATGAGCGCCTTCGGGTGGACCTTGATGTACGAGTTGATGATGAACTCCTCGCGCGCGAGCCCGACGCCGTCGTTCGGTATGAACGAGAGCGGGAAAGCATCCTCGGGGTTGCCGACATTCATCATTACCCTTGTCCTTGGCCTCTGGATGGCCCCTATGTCTGTCTTCTCGACATCGAATTTCAGCTCTCCGTCGTAGACATTGCCGACCTCGCCTTCGGCGCAGGACACTGTTATCTTCTGGTTCTGCCTTATCTTCTCAGTGCCGTGGCCTGTCCCGACGACGCAGGGGATGCCAAGCTCCCTCGATATTATCGCCGCGTGGCAGGTCCGCCCGCCCCTGTTGGTCACGATGGCGGATGCGATCTTCATTATAGGCTCCCAGTCAGGGTCAGTCATATCTGTCACAAGCACCTGGCCTTTCTTGAACTTGCTGATGT
>CAYNNM010000088.1:0-3858 GCA_964398575.1 uncultured Methanosarcinales archaeon | reverse complement strand
GACATCCTTGATGACATTCGCCTCGCCGGCGCCTATCTTCGCCCCGACGGATTTTCCGCTTATGACGATGTTGCCTTTCTCCTTGAGGACATATGTCTCATAGATATTGACATTCTTCTGGCTCATCACTGTCTCAGGCCTCGCCTGCACTATGAAGATCTGATTCGTCTCGCCATCCTTCGCCCACTCCATATCCATCGGCTTGAAGTGGCCCGCCTTCTCGGAGTAGTGGTCCTCGATTATGACTGCCCACTTCGCGAGGATAAGGACCTCATCGTCGGTGATAGCGAACTTCGCGCGGTCGTGAAGAGGCGTCGGGATGTTCTTTGTCGGCTTCTCGCCGTGATTCGTGTAGATCATCTTTATCTCTTTTGACCCGACCTCTTTCGATATTATCGGCCGCTTGCCAAGGCGCAGCGTCGGCTTGAAGACATAGAACTCATCCGGATTGACAGCTCCCTGGACGACATTCTCGCCAAGCCCGTACGCCGATGTTATGAATACTGCGTCCTTGAATCCTGATTCTGTGTCTATCGAGAACATCACGCCGCTTGCCGAGAGGTCGCTTCTGACCATCTTCTGTATGCCTATCGAGAGCGCTATCGAGAAGTGGTCGAAACCCTTATCCTCCCTGTATGAGATGGCCCTATTCGTGAACAATGATGCGAAGCATCTCCTGCACGCATCGAGGATCGCGTAGTCTCCGCGGATATTCAAGTATGTCTCCTGCTGGCCTGCGAAAGAGGCATCAGGAAGATCCTCTGCTGTCGCCGAGCTCCTGACCGCGACATCGACATCCTTGCTGTCCTTGTGGTACGCGCCGCACAGGTTCCTGTACTGCTCAAGGATATTCTTCTTAAGATCGTCAGGGAACTCCTCCTTGAGTATGGCCTGCCGAACGCGGTGGCCGTGCTCCTGCAGGTTCTTTATGTCGTGAGTGTTAAGAGTCTTCAGTATGTCCTTTATCTTCTCGCGAAGACCCGTCTTCTCGAGGAAATAGCGGTAGGCGTGAGCCGTCACCGCGAATCCGTTCGGGATATTGACACCCTTTGGCGTCAGGTTCCGGAACATCTCTCCGAGGGAAGCGTTCTTCCCCCCGACGATGGGGACATCCTCTATCCCCAGCTGGTCGAACCACAGAATATGAGCGCTATTCTTATCCAAAATTTCACCTCTTTATACGCGTTCTTCAGCTTCGACCATTTAAAAAGGTTTGTAGCTACTTCCGGGTAGAATTTATACAGGGAAAAGATTTTTATACTCAGGTTCCGGATGCGATTCTATGCTATTCGACATATTCCGCGCATTGCATATGGTCGGCCTTGTCCTCGGAGTCGGGATGGTCACCGCAGGTTTCATACTCGGGAGGCTCGCCGCGAAGAACAAGGAGATAGCGTCAGTGATGCCGAAGATAATGCCTTCTATGTCAAAGGCGATCTGGGCAGGGCTCATTCTTTTGATAATCTCGGGCATCGGCATCCAGGCGACGATATTCTACGAGATAAGCGAGGCGATGACTATCTTCAAGCACATCCTTGTCCTTGCGATAATAGTGAATGGCGTCCTCATATCGGGAGTTCACAGGAAGATGGCGAGGACAAAGGATAAGAATGCGATGCCACAGCTTGCGAAGAGGATGGGAAAATACAGCGCCATCGGATTCGTCCTCTGGTGGGCAGTGACCATAATGAGCTCGTTTCTCTGATCATCTCGGCAGATTCTCCTCATCGCCTTCCTCTTGCCAGATATCTGTCACATTGTACCAGTAGTCGTCGATTATCATCTTGATATCGCTCACCTCTTCTCCTGAATCGAGATTGTCGCACCGCTTCCGATAGTTGCAGATGGCGGGGAAATCGAGCACACTCTCGCTGCCGCACCCATCGCAGCGCGGGAAGCCGTGCGGGTCAAGGACCTGTTTCGCCCACCTCTCGTCGGCACCATCGAATCCGAACGAACGCTGTCCATCCCTCTCCCGGTCTTTCCTCGCTTTCCGCAGTATCCCAAGGGCCCTGTTTATGTCGTCGAACAGCGATGCCATCCTATCGATGTCCCGCTCAAGCTCTCCGATATCCTCGCCGGTGATGATGACTTCCTCAAGCCCTCCGTATTTTCCGTGCCTATCGAGGATGTGATTCTTGATGAGCCTTATCTTCTCTGTGCCGTATTCTTTTCTGATACCCTCTTTCGCCATCGTGAACTGATGTCTTACGAGGTCGTAGTGTATCTTGTGGTCGAGATAGATCACGCCATCCCCCTCCCTGATAAGCATGTCAGGTATCGTTATCAGCGAAGTCCCATTGAAATCAAAGACTATCCTCTGCTCCTTTCTCGGCCACAGCCCTTTCCTCCTCTCGCGCTTCATTTCCCTGATCACTCCTGCTGTGTCCCTTCTTATCTCTTTCTTAGTCAGGCGAAGATAGTCGCTTGCCCCTCTGCCCCGGCTCATCGATAATCTCTGCTGCGAGCAATATTCAGAGATGACTTCTTCCTCGACAGCATTATCCGCTGCCTCTCTTTCTGACAGCCATCTTTCCATTTTGCTTTTGTTTCTCCTAAAATAGCCTGAAAGATAATCGCCGATGGCTCTTTCATAGAACTCTGCTCCGCGGTCCGCTCTTGGGAACCAGATGCCGTATTTTCCCTTATCGAAATTCACTTCCTGCATCTCGCGGAATCGCCTCAGAAAATCCCCCTTGAACGAATACTCGTTCCGGAACCTCATCGCTCCTGCATAGGCCAAGGTCTTATGCAGGGAGTCGCCTGCAGCGAACTCGGCATTCTGCTGCACTTTCGGCTTATCGACATAGGTCATATAGAGAAGACGAAGCCCAATCCTGCTCGCCTCAAGCTTCGATGCGCTTATAGGGTATCTTGGCATCGCATCGGATACGCAAGGAAGTATTTATTCCTTGGTGTAAAGATTTATAAATCAAGAATCCGGAAACAGGATGATGAACTCATCCGCGAACAAGGGATTCTCATTCGGACTCACATCGAGTGCCATCACGACACTCGGCCTTATGGTCGGGCTCGATGTAGGGACCGGCTCCCGCGCGGCGGTTGTCGGCGGCGTGCTCACGATAGCGATAGCCGACGCCTTCTCGGACGCTCTCGCAATCCACGTGTCTGTCGAATCGGAGAGGAAGAGCACAAGGAAGGACATCTGGCAGGCGACAATCTCGACCTACCTCTCGAAGTTCTTCTTCGCATTGACTTTCCTTGTCCCTGTGCTTCTTCTTGAGCTTGATCTCGCCATCATCGCAAGCATCGCCTGGGGGCTCTCGATCCTCGCGGTGCTGAGCTACGTGAACGCAAGAAAGAGCGAGAGAAAGCCGCATCGCGCGGTCATCGAGCATCTCGCGATTGCTTCGGTCGTCCTTGGCCTATCCTATCTCGCCGGAAGGTTCATAGCGCGCTATTTCGCCTAGATTTCTCTGCATATCTCGCGAGATGATGCCCGTAGACTTTCCCGTCGGGAAGCGTTATCATCCTTGCCTCATCATGCGGCATCCTCGCGAGGAAAATGATGTTTAAGAGCGCGATCCTGATATTTCTTCCATCGCCGTGATAGTACTCAAAGCCAAGCGAGCGCCCATCGTCGCAGGAGTATATCGAGCCAGCCATCTTCCTTCCGCTGTTCCGAAGTGCAAGCTCGATGAATCTTCCGTCGCAGGGGAAGATGAATGTAGAGCCCTTCCTCGATATCTCGCCCTCGGAAAGCCCAAGGAGATCTTCGAGCGCCCCATACACTGCCGATCCGTCATCTCCGCTCATTCTTCAGGAACCCCTCGAGTATCTTTCCATCATCCATCTTAACAGAGAAATCGTACAATCCGATGTCGAGCGAATCGACTT
>CAYNNM010000087.1:2031-4344 GCA_964398575.1 uncultured Methanosarcinales archaeon | reverse complement strand
AAAAAGAGCATACATCATAATCGTTGAAGATTAATTGTGCAACACAACAAAAAAAATATCAAAAAATATAATTATGCCTTGCCAAGGATCCTGAAGACCTTTGTGCCGCACTTTGGGCACTCGCCTTTCATGGCCTTCATGCCATTCTTCATGACAGTCTCCTTGCCGTTCTTAATCTGAACCGATTCCTTGCATTTCATGCATCTTCCTTCTGCCATTGTATCACCTTTTGTTTTAGCCAATATGATATCAGCTTATAGGCAGAAACGCGGGTTTTCCATTTATAAGGGTTGTGATTTTTCCTATATAAAATGAAGGTTTATTTATAAATGAAAAGAAAAAGTGCCGCAGAAGAGGAGACAATAAAAGTCAAAGTTCGCACTATTTTCTGATTATTTGTGATTTGAAGAATCTCTCTTGAAACTCAGTCAAGGCAGCTATCTGCTCATCGGAGTAATTAACCCCTTCAGGAACCACTATTAATTTATCGTCATCGTCATTTGTTCGATGGATTAGGGCAATGCACTTTCCTTTGAACTTCTTGACTGGTTCAAAAACGCCGAGAACATACGCATCGAGCTCTTCACCATCTCCTGACATCGTTCCTTCGATATAGCCATAATTTACTGTATAATAAAATCCGTGTTTTGGGTGTTTACTCCCAAGAACCCTGTCGATTTTTACATCAACTATTTTTTCTAGATAGTCTTGTGGTTTCATGAAAAAAAACACCATGTGTCTTGAAAATAAAAAGTGCCGCTGGGGAGACTTTCAACAAAGCCCGTAGCCTATGGTCTGTAGTCAGTAGGAACTACTGGCCACCATCTGCCGGCTACCGGCTCGTATTTGAACGCCCGACTTCTACGTTTCTATCTTAGAGCTTAATCATCTTGGGTTTCCCCAATCATCGCTCAAAGCTATGAGCGTAGCACTCTAATTGCCCGTATAAAGCCAACTCCAGGCTGAGTTACAGCGGCAAAATTACTTCGTAATTTTGTGCCTGAGTTGCGACCTTCGGTCGCTTAGGCCTCTTTGCTTCGCAAAAAGACCTGCATCGTCAAAATCCTTCCGGATTTTGGTCCATGAATAATTCATGAAAAGAAAAAATCTACTCCTTCTTCTCCTTAGGAGGGAAAAGCTCCGCAAGAGGTGTTTGGCCGTCTTTCAGCACGATCGCGTTCACCTGCGCTGTCTTCTCGTGGACCATATTGCCTGCGACAGTCTTTCGGTGCTTTATTCCCTTGTCTGTCTTCTTGAGGCCCACTCCCTCGACGGCGAGGATCCTCTTCCTCGGTGTCGCGATATCGCGCCTCATCGGGAATCCAGCATCGTCCGAGCCGCCTGCTATCTGGAACTCGTATCCTGAGATATCGACAAGCTCGCCCTTGAACTTGTCGCCGATCCTCATACCGATGAACTTCTTCGATTCATCCTCATTCAGAACTTTCTGGTGGGCCTTGCCCGACTTCTTATCATTCATCACTAGTCTTATCTGCATTTTCTTTCTCCCCGAGGCTTTAAACGGCTTTACGCCCGCCTTACCGGCGCCTCAGCAAGATAGTGGGTTTTCAGGTGATTTATAAAGGTTGTTGTTGGCAAATTATAATCATTAATAAGTAGTAACATAATAGAAAAGTTTATAAATGAATCGCAGATAGCCTGCAGAATGGATGCCAGCGAGCGAGCTGTTAGGAAACTGATGAAGCAGGAAGATGAAGCTTCCGAAAAGCCAAAGGCCATCAGGAATGGAAAGCAGAAAAACAGCTCCCCAAGCTCGATCGACGAGCTCACGAATGTCAGGAGAGCTGCCGAAAGCACGATGGCGCTTCTTCTGAGAAAACAACAGGAGCTTGAATCAGCAGACAAGGACTACGCAATCGCTAAAGAGACTTATTCAGTATTTGAGAAAAAGCTCGCGGATGCGGCGGAAGTCCTCGAGACAAAGGAAGAAAGATGCCGCATCCTCCGGGGAAAGGTCAATGAGCTCATGGATGAGTACGAGGCATTCCAGAGAAAGACAGAGTCTCTTGAGGGCGAGAACTGCAAGACGCCCGGAATGAGAGACCCAAAAGACAATCTTGCGGTCGCGGACTGCAATGATGTCTCGGCGATGGTCGCTGCATACAGGCGGGAGGGAATCGATGTCAAGAAGAACTATGGCACCCTCTCGAAGCAGATGCTCGATACCTCATTCAGGAAGACAGGAGAAGGGACGCGAGAACTCGATCTCGATGGCCTCGTGAACACGCTTCTTTTCATCCTCGTCGAGGATGGTGTGGATCAGCGCGTTCAGCATCGCCACGTCGGTGTCGG
>CAYNNM010000087.1:0-2021 GCA_964398575.1 uncultured Methanosarcinales archaeon | reverse complement strand
TGTGAAGGGAGCGCCAAAGCCATACACGACTGTGTTCTACCGGGAAGAGAGGGATGGAAAGAATCTCATCCAGGGAAAGGACGCCATAGTGTTCGATGAGTACGCCAACATTCCCTCATATAAGGAATAGGTAAGCGCCTGCGATGGCTGCGTATTTCGCTGTTAGCCCAGCGATGCTCCAGAATGTCGCTTTCTTAAAATCATACCTCAGCATCCCTGCGGCAAGAAGGATTATCGGGGACGATAACGGAAGGATGTTGAAGAGGAATATTGTCGGCGCCCCGTATCTCTTGACATAGTTCTCTGCGATAGCGTATTTCTCCTTCTTGATGAACTTCTGGATGACATTCTCCGAGACAAGGCGCCCGATGAAATAATCGATTGTCTGGGCAGCGAGCGCAGTCGATACGGCGAGGAGGATGACAAAAGCGGGACTCAGTCCTGTCGATAAGAAATAGAAGAACATTATCTCTTCCCCCGGAAGCGGGACGAAGAAGATGTGGCCGATGAAATTCAGGATGGAGAATGTGATCGGGCTTTTCGCGACACCATAGATGCTTGAGAAATCGAGACCGAGCTCGAGGAGAAGCGAGACGATGGCGAAGATGATGAGGCCGATAAGCGAGAATGCGAAGAGCTTCCTTATCTTCGCGTGGTCTATCTTAAGCTCCTTTATCCTGACTTTATTCAGCCTTTCTTTTATCCTGACTTTCTTAAGCCGGTCTTTTAGCATAAGTCGCTTGCGGAATGTGTGTTTATAATTTTTGTTATAGTTACTTAAATGTGTTATTGTATACATTAATGTATATTGAAAATTCTTTAAAAATGTTTATATACTAACCACGAACTCGACTGGATATGGACTCGACAGAAAGGCACAAGCTGAAGAAACTGGTAAAAGAGCTCGAATCATACAGAGGGCGCCATACAGAGCTTGTGACAGTCTATGTCCCGCAGGATTACGATATCGTCAAGATAACCCAGCATCTTTTCCAGGAGCAGGGGACAGCAGGCAACATAAAATCGACATCCACAAGGAAGAATGTCCAGGATGCGCTCGAGAAGATGATGCAGCATCTTAAGAACTATCCCAAGACCCCGCCAAATGGTCTTGCTGTCTTCAGCGGCAATGTCGCCGAGCGCGAAGGCCAGTCCGATGTCCGGGTCTGGTCAGTCGAGCCGCCGCTTCCGATCAAGATACGCCTCTACCGCTGCGACAAGGAATTCGTCCTCGATCCGCTGCGCGAGATGACAGAGACCCGCGAGGCCTACGGGCTTGTCGTGTTGGACCGCCGCGAATGCACTATCGGGCTCCTGCGGGGAAAATCGATCGAGGTCCTCTCGACGACTGAATCGCAGGTCCCGGGCAAATACAAGGCAGGAGGTCAGTCCGCCGCGAGATTCGGGCGCATCCGCGAGAATATGGCCTATGAATTCTATGATAAGGTCGCTGTGATGATGCAGGATGCTTTCCTCGGGCGCGAGGGCTTGAAGGGAATAATTGTCGGCGGACCAGGACCATCGAAATACGAGATGATAGAATCAGGGTACTTGAACGGAGATATCAAGAAGAAGATCGTCACAGTGAAGGACCTCGGATACACTGATGTCTCAGGGCTCCATGAGCTTGTGAACTTGAGCGAGGATGTTCTTGCGGCAGAGGAGCTTATGGATGAGAAGAAGGCGATGCAGAGATTCTTCGAGCTTCTCGTGAAAGACTCAGGCAAGACCGAGTACGGAATCGCGCAGGTGAGAGATAAGCTCTCGATGGGTGTTGTCGATACGCTTCTTATCTCGGAGACCGTCGATGAGAAGGTGATCGAGGAGCTCGAGGAGATGGCAGAGAGATACAGCACGGCAGTCAAGATCATAAGCACAGAGACCCGCGAAGGGGTGCAGCTAAAGGAGATAGGTGGCGTCGCCGCTGTGCTTCGGTACGCCATGAATTCCTAAGATGACCGAAAGAAAGCCGAACAAGGACCCGCAATACTTCACCGCCATACTGCAGCTCCGTAACATGA
>CAYNNM010000086.1:0-4350 GCA_964398575.1 uncultured Methanosarcinales archaeon | reverse complement strand
ATAAGATGGCAAAAATGGCAGTTCTGCACAGTCCGACACTGGAATCCGTAATTATGGTCGAGAAGACCATACAGAAACACACTCAGGAATGCGGGAAATATCAGCTGTGGAAGAAGCTTCCGAAGAAGATGATGTACCAGACATTCCAGATAATACTCGATTACCTCGAGAGCTCAGGGAAGATAATGATCGATAAAGACGGAATCGTCATCTGGACGTGGGATCCTGAAGGGATCAGGAAAATAATGCGGAAAGGGGTCAAGCTATATTGAGCGATAAACCGATCTATGTCTCTTTCGGAGAGCCGAAGCTCGAGAAAGAATTCGAATCATTGAAGGATGGCTGATTCCAGGACAGAGAGCTCTATGACGCCATACTGCGAGCAATCTCCGATATGAAGAAGAACCCTGCCTCCGGAACAAAGATCCCGAAGAAAGTCTGGCCGAAGATATATCAGAAAGAATACGGCATCACGAACCTCTGGAAGTATGACTTGCCGAATGCCTGGCGACTGATCTATACAATCAAGGAAGATGAGGTGATGATACTGGGCGTGATTCTCGAATGGTTCGACCACAAGGAGTATGAGAAGAGATTCAAGTATTGATAATCAATTGAGCGTGACTCTTTATTCATAATATCTGCAAGTTCCATCTTCCCATAAATATCCATAAGAACATTGCATATGGCAGCGATTTCTTAAACATATACTTCCACTTTGGCAATAAGTATTTGATGAAGAACAAGGCTGATGACAATAACCATCACCCCCTGAAATAAATCCAGAATTTTTGCATCGCGGATCATTTGCTGGTGGTATTTGCGATTTACAATAGAATTGTTTGCATGCATTATAACAACCTCTTCCATTATGGTCTCTTACTTGATCTCTATCACAATATTCATAACAACTCCCTTCAGCAAAATATGAATTTTTTTCACAATAAACAAACCGTTGCTCCCGTATGGAATTAAAATCTATCGCCACACTTGTTCGAGTTCCATCTATCCAAGTATTTATTCCAACCAACTTTCCTTGCTCATCGAATAAACCCCCTCCACTGCTGCCAAAGTAAGTATAGGCATCAGAGTCTAAAACTCTGAAATTGTCGCCAGTTGCTTGCGAAAGAACATCGCGAATATTTGCAATCTGACCTTCACTTACTGAAAATTCTACAACATTTTTTGCAAATGCAGGGTAACCAACAGCTATAACTTTATCGTTAATCTCAAATTTATCAGTATAATAAGCAAAATCATAATTTTTCGCATTTGGAGTTTTCACTGTTAAAATGGCCAAATCAATTTCTGATTTACTAAAAGAAACTTCGTCTACGTTGTAGATTTGTCCATCGTGAGTTCTGACTTGTATTTTTTCAGAAATTCTTTGAAAACATTCATCATTGTATTCACAATCGACAACGTGACGATTTGTGTAAATTATTATCTCGTTGTCTCGAATCCCGACAATTACACCTGACCCTGTCCCTCCCCCGTCAAAATATGAGCCATGAATAGTTTTTCCGGTTATGTCGTATTTGACCCAAACTATTGTCTTCTTGATTTTTTCCAAAACATCCTTTTTGTCTGTTTGTAATTCTGTATCTTTTGTCAATTTCTCCAATGGAGCAAATTTCACAAGAATAACAACAACTAAAAGAACTTGCCACCAACTCAACCAAGTAGTTTTTTTAACATCAGACTCGTGATTCCTCTTAGCCACATAAAAAAACAAGATATGATATTTATTAAATTATCGTAAAGCGTTTGACTCGTCACTGGTGAAACCTAACCTTTTTAAATGAATCAAGGAATCCCATACTTATGGACCGCTACATAAGGCAGAGGGCATATATCGGGGATTCTGCACAGAAGAGGCTCGAGAAGAGCTCAGTAGCGATAGTCGGCCTTGGGGCCCTTGGTTCTGTATCTGCCGAGCTTCTGGCCCGCGCAGGGGTCGGAAAGCTCATCCTCATCGATCACGACAGGGTCGAGCTCTCGAATCTTTCGCGCCAGGCGCTCTACACAGAGCGCGATGTCGGGACTCCGAAGGCGATAGCCCTCTTCCGGCATCTTAAGGAGATAAACTCCTCGATCGAGATAGTGCCGAAGCAGGCTGAGGTCACGCATAGAAGCATAGATGTGATGGCTGATGCCATCCTCGACTGCACTGACAATCTCTCGGTCCGCTTCCTGCTGAATGACTACTGCAAGAAGAACAAGATACCTCTTATCCACGCATCTGTCGCAGGCGCAGTCGGCAATGTGATGGCCATCGCCGGGAATTCTCCCTGCTACGCCTGCGTCTTCCGCAAGAAGGGCGATGAGCTCACCTGCGAGACAGAAGGGGTGCTCAATTCAGCGGCGCATACTGTCGCATCTATGCAGGCGAATGAGGCGATGAAGGTGCTTATCGGCAGAAAGCCCGCTGGCGAGCTTCTGCACATAAATCTCGAGGAGAATTCGATTGCCAAGATAAAGGTGCGGAAGGACCCGCTCTGCGAGGCCTGCAGCGGACGCTACGAGTACCTGGTTCGCTCTGAGAAGAATGTCGAGCTTCCTGAATTCACAGTCGCTCTCTGCAGGACAAAGGCAGCCTACAATGTCAAGCCAAAAAGGAAGATATCGCTTGATCTTGCGAAGCTGAAAGGGAATTTCCGGATAATCGGCGAGACGCCGATAGTCTATGTCATCGAGGAGGATGGCGAGATAATAGTGCATAATTACGGCGAGATCATATTCAAGGATTGCAAGGATGAGGAGAAGATAAAGACATTAGCATCGAAGATATATTCCCTTACCCGAAGATAGAGCCGAGCCAGGAGAAGAATCTCTTCACTATGCCTTCTTTCTTAACGGCGCCATCCTTCTGTGGGGGCTGTGCAGCTGCCTGTTGGGCTTTCTCGGCTTCAGGAGGAAGCGGGGCTTCTGATGAGTTTACCGGGGCGGCAGTCTCTATCGTCTCTGTCTTTCTCTCGCCTGAGAAGTTGCCGCCGAATCTCGACTTGTACTCTTCGTCCGCAATTTTGTATGCTGTCTCTATCGTGAATGGCTGAAGGTACCTCTCATCGACATCTATCTTATCGAGTATGAGGAAGCTGCTCTCTCCAGGCCCGAGGCGCTCGAGCCTGATGCTCTTTCGGTAGATATCCGACCTTAATTCTATCGCGAGATTCTCCATCACTGCGTATCTGTTGCGGTTCTTGATGAATAGCTTGAATTCCTTTGCGTTCTTCCCCTCGAGGAAATAGTCGTAATCCGGCCTCGCGTGCGTGATGTTGGCATCCGCGCTGTACTCTGTGCAGATGTCTGTCCGGTAATAGCAGAGCTTGAGCCTGATCGTGTTGTTCCCATCCTTCCTCGGCTGGAAAACAAGGGAGAGATTCTTCTCGCCAGTGATGTTGCCTATCCAGAATATGTCATAGACCTCTTTCTTGAATGTGGTGTTAAGAACTGTGAATGTGAATGGGAGGATGAGGGTGAGCTCGACGATGTCTTTCGGGGTCCCGCTGATTGTGAATATGACTTCCGCTGGCTCCATCGGCTCTGCCCGAGTCTTGGTTTCGAGCCTGGCATCATACTCGTTCTTGACACTGAACGCGAGATTCTGCGTCAGGAATTTCTTCTGGTAGCCGTCGAAATAGCCAAGCTCCGCAGGGATGGTGTATGTCCCGTTCTTCTCGAATCTGACCTCGTAGGTTATCCTCTTCTCACCGTTGATGTTAAGAGCCCCTTCCCACCCGACTGCCTTAGAGCTGACAAGCCCGGTATCCGATGATGGGGTCGTATATTCCGGGAATGTCTCGCGGTAGAGTATATCTGTCGCGATCCTGTTTCCCTCGTTCTTTATCGTTACGTCTACTTTCGTCTTCTCTCCTGTGAGGAGCTCGGTCTTCGCAGGGGTTCTTGTGAGGGAAAGCGAGGCATCGGAGTATAGCTCATTCACGACGATATTGTACTCCTCAGGATCAGAGCCGCTTATCCTTGTCTTGCCCCCGAGTGTCTTGAAGCGGTAATCGATGAAGCAGAGCTCGTATTTCCCGATATACTCGCAGGTCGAGTTGTAGCGGAGAGACACTGTGCCTGTCGGGGATTTTAGCACCACATTCTCATAATCCCCGGTCGAGAGGACTGTCAGATTAAGCTGCCCGGCAGTGAATACCTCCCTCTCCGCGACCCAGCCGGAATATACCTGCGTGGATGCGAGGGCATTTGCCGCAAGGATGATGAAGAATATCGCAAGGGTAATTCTCATAGGGTGATTCAGCGGAGTGGGTTTTTAAAGGTTTTTATCCTTTCGGCTCTGTCCTAAAAGTCGGATTTTGAAATAAAAAATGTTGTGGCAGGCTA
>CAYNNM010000085.1:0-4375 GCA_964398575.1 uncultured Methanosarcinales archaeon | reverse complement strand
ACTAGCCTGCCACAACATTTTTTATTTCAAAATCCGACTTTTAGGACAGAGCCAATCAAATCGTCTCAATCACAATCTTCCCGTCTTCAGGATGGATGTATGCCTTGCTGCCTTCCTTTACCTTCAAGTAATCCGCAAGTTCCTTTGGGATGCGGACTGCGATAGAGTTCCCTGTCTTCGTGAATTTAGTCTCCTTGCCAAGTCCCCAGATTCCTTTCTCTTTCGCAGCATCTTCTATCATCTTCGTCGTCTTTGAATCGGTAAAGGATTCTCCGCATTTCGTGCATACTTCTGCAGGGAACTCTCCCAAATAGACACCGAACATTGTCTCTTTCATCTTTCCTTGCTTCAATTCACCTTTCTCGCATATGGGGCATTTCATCTTCATCACCTTGGCTTGACGGTTATTATATAATATGCTTCGCCTATCTTTCTGTAGACGACGCTGAAATATGTGTAGTGCGACACTATCTTGTCTGGCTTCTGCAGCTCTTTTGTCCCTCTTGCAATCGCATCCTCGACCTCTCTTACGGAAATTCCACGCAGGACCATCCGCTCTCTTGTGTGCTTGCTGTAGTTGATAATCAAGCTGACACCAGTTTATAATGTAAGTATTGTAATTATTGTAGGTATTTAAACTTTATGATTTCAGATTCGAGAAATCAGGATTCAGTTCAAATAATCAGAATCAAAAAAAAGAAAAAATCCTTCGCTTTTGAGGGCGAAGGCCAGCGCCTTCACTTTTGTTGGGGGTGGAATGAAGGCAAGAAATCACCGCACACACGGAAAGTGTGGTGGTTAGCGTGAGTTCCTGCGATGCCTTGAGGCTTGCCGCTCAAGACCGATGATATCGATGACTGTGAAAATGCCTTTTCCGCTGCCCCACAGCAGCTAAAAAGGCTCACCTCTTTTCCCTAACCTTCTGAAAATAAAAATGAAAAAACAAAATAAAAAATAATCATCTATCTTATCATCTCTATGCCGAGCTCGTCAGAGACCTGCATCGCCTGAGGGCTTGGTCTCCTGTAGTCCTGCTTGCCGACGATGAATGGCGATTTGACCCCTGTTATGATGGTCATGACAGTTATCTTTCCCTTCATCTTATCGTCGACGCGCGCTCCCCAGATGATGTTCGCGTCCTGGTCCATCTGCTCAGTGATGAGCTCTCCGACCTTGTTGATGTCATCGAGAGTCATATCTGTCCCGCCAGAGACGTGGATGATCGCTCCTGTCGCTCCCTGGTAGCTTATGTCGAGCAGAGGGTTCGATAGCGCTCCTTTGACAGCCTCCTCGACGCGGTTATTGGTGTCGGATGAGCCGACCCCGATAGCTGCGAGTCCGCCGGATGTCATTATCGCTCTTACATCCGCGTAGTCCAGGTTGACCAGCGATGGCACTGCGATCGTCTCGACGATTCCCTTGATCATTGTCGCCACAAGCTCGTTCGCGACAGCGAATGCCTGCTGCACAGGGAGATTCCCTGCGAGAGCGACAAGCCTGTTGTTGTCTATGACGATTACTGTGTCCGAGACATTCCTTAGCTGGTTGAGTCCGAACTCTGCCTTATCGACTCTTGCCCTCTCTATCTTGAAAGGCATAGTGACTGTGCCGATGACAATTGCGCCAGAGTCTTTCGCCACCTGGGCGACGACTGCTGCTGCTCCGGTACCGGTTCCTCCACCCATACCTGCGCAGACGAAAACCATATCAGCGTCCTTGAGGTTCTCCTTCAGCTGCGACAATGACTCCCTTGCAGCCTCCTGGCCTTTCTCAGGGAATCCGCCAGCTCCAAGTCCGCGAGTCACATTCCTTCCGAGAAGGAACTTCCTGTCAGCATCAGTTATCTGAAGGTGCTGCTGGTCTGTGTTGCACGCGATTATCTCAGCGCCGTTTATCCCTTTCTTATATAGCCAGGAAACCATGTTGTTTCCTGCGCCGCCAACACCGATGACCTTGATGTTAGCCTGGCCTACCTCTAGCGCGTCATTTGACTGCTGAGGCTCGTTTCTCAATGCGTTCTGCACGATAAAGTCCATTTTTTTGCCCCCTTGTTTTTTTGTTTTTTTTTGGTTATCTAGCAAAGATCCCTTTGCCAACACATTTGCTTATGATCCCTTTCGATCCCTTTTTGGTGTATTTTCGTATACAGGCAGCCGAAAAACCGAAAAGTTTAAATAGCTGAACCTATTATACTCTCCTTAGAACTCGCGTTTAGTTCGCCAAAACTAAACCACTCAATTACCAACCAACTATACCGACAATGTTCAAGTCGCCAAACCTGACGTTGTCAACTTCGAGTTTCGCCAAAAACTCAAAATTATTTTTCTATTTATGTTAACTGCATTTAAATATATTTCTGAAATAGTATGTATATATTGTAGAATATATGTTAGTATACATTAATGGATATTAGTGGGTTCTGACTATTTAATCCGTCGGAGAGCTATCTCTATCGTCGATACCCGAACGACCTTTCCGTCGGAATTCTCAAAATCCTCAGAATCAGTCCTGATACCATCTATCCTCACTTTTCCCTCGAGAAATCTCTTGGTCACGACCTCAGCCACATCGACTGCACGCGATATGAATTTTCCTCTCGCACGCAATACCACTTCCTCAGAATTCTTCGTCGAGAACTGCATCACGGCTCCAGTCACGTAAGTCATGAAGGGCTTTGCCCCGACAAACATCGAGCCATCTTTCGCTTTACCAAGAGCCATCGGCGCTTCACCCCCTAAGCGATCTTGCGATTGTGCCAGACTATCTTAGTTATAGGTCCTTCTTCTTCGAGAGTCTCGCAGCGTATCCTGCGATGACATTCCGGACCTTCTTGGATGTCTTCGTGAGGCGGACTCCGACGACGCCTTTTAGCTTCGAGAAATCTCCTCTAAGCTCGTCGCCGTAATTCTTCACAAGCTCTTTTGTGGTTCTTTTGATCAGTGTTGTCTTGATTCTTCCCATTGATGAGCAGGAAAAGTCACCCATTTATAAATCTTTTTGAGAGATTGTGTACTTCGATAGATTGTTCTTTGGCCCTCATAGGGCTTTTCGCCATATTTTCAGCACATTTTCAGCAGTTTTGCTATTCATTTCGAAACATTTATATATGAGTTATATCTCAGTATACATATCATTATACTGATTTACAATTCGTCGAAAAGAGTGTCAATTGTATTTCAGTATATACGAGCGTGTTGATGATGAAAGAAAAGAGGGCATTTTACTCGATACTCGCACTATTATTTCTCGCCTGGTTCGTCGGTATGCTTCTTCCGACGGTGCCACTCGGAATGGCTACTCCAAACCAGACTGTCCTCACAAAAGTCAATGTATCGAACACCGAGCCGCGCATAATCAATGTCACAGTCGTCCCGACAACAATAACTCTTAATCCGGGCACTACGACAAATGTCTACTGCAACGCGACTGTCTGGGATTATAACGGAGTCCCTGGAAGCATAAAGAATGTCACTGCGATACTATATCTTAACAGCACAAGCATAGGTGCTGCGACAAAGAATGACACTAAATACTTCAGTGTCTGCACCAATGTCAGCACGATATCGACGACAATGGCAAGATACTTCTGCAACTTCTCAGTCTGGTACTTCGCGAGAAACGGCACCTGGACGTGCAATGTCACTGCGATAGATAATGGAGATCTCAATGGGACTGGGGCAAATATCACAGTCATCCAGCCACTCATAGCGATAAATGTATCTGATGTGATAGATTACGGGCAGGTCCCTGTACTCAACACATCTGATGAGAGAGAAGCTAACCTGACAAATTTCGGGAATGTCCCGATAAACATCTCTGTAAGAGGTTGGGGTGGGCAGAATGAATCGCTCTACCCTAATGTATCGATGATCTGCGAATTCGGCGGAAACATCTCGCTGGATATGCAGAGATATAACATAACGACTGGCCAGACTTGGGATAATATGATTAATCTCACTGGGCAGGATCGGCTCATATCCGGCCTCTTCGTCAATCCAAGAAACGATACATTCATCCCTCTCAACAAGACATACTGGAGGATCAAGATCCCAAGCGGAGTCGGAGGACTCTGCAACGGAACGCTGCTTTTCACAGCATCGAACTACTGATCAAAGTGATGAAAATGGACTACTGGACACCAGAAGAGATAAGGAAGCTTGAGGATAGCTATCCGAATAGGTCCAACGAGGACCTCGTGAAGCTTCTCAACAAGACAGAGGTAGCCATAGTCTCGAAGGCCCAGAGGATGAAATTGAAGAAGCACTGGATGTTCCGCCAGAAGATACTCAAAGAAGCGAAGATAGGGGCGAGATAGTTCTAGGATATTGTCATCTTTTCGTGAGATATAATCGTCTCGCATATTTTATCAGTCCGA
>CAYNNM010000084.1:0-4385 GCA_964398575.1 uncultured Methanosarcinales archaeon | reverse complement strand
CGGGCCCGCCGTCCAGGCCCCCGACCACCCACCCCGTAAGAGGCAAGTGCGAAGCACTTGCGAAAATATGCTCTGTTGAAATTTCATGGATTCGGGACCATTGCAAAGCTATATGAAGAACAGGAAGAACACTACATAGGCCAGAGGCACGAGCCAAAGCATATTGTATTCTGTCTTCTTGTGGAATCTCTCGACGATGTGGGTCTTCTTAAGCTCCGATAGTTCCAGCATGGTTATGTTTATCGCGAAAGTGATCAGCAGTATAAGGTATGTCAGCATCATGAACTTATCAGCCATCGTGAGATAGCCGACAGGCGGTATCTGGTTCGATATCGAGATGTGGAACATCACAGATGCCACAAGCGAGGATCCTGCTATCGTCAGGCGGTTCATTATCTTATCAGGATCTATCACGAAAGTAAAAAGCGTTATCAGCATTATGAAGAATACTGGGAGGAATGTCTTGAAGAATGCGTTGAATCTTATCCTTGTTATATCTATGTTGAAAGTATAGGTCGAATAGGTCTCATCATAGACTGGGTACTCGTGCTCTGAGGTCTCTGTGCTCCATCCCTTCATATTCCAGCCAGTGAAGAATATCTTCTCATCGAGCCCCGAGAGCGAATCATCCGGGACGTATCGCACTTTCTCTATCGGGTTCTCCTTGTCCTCGATGACTATCTGCATCTTCTGCGAATCGAAAGGGAAATTCTTAAGATCGACAGGGCTTGAGAGCTGCGCCTGCACGCGGTAGAACTTCTCATCCTTCTTATCGATTATCTTATCGACCGATGTCGCGCGCCCGTTCATGAACTCGAAATTCCCTGTCGAGCAGTCCTTCTCGCTGCAGGAGAGCGAGAGATAGAAATCTGCTGTGAATGATCCGCTCGAGACATCGAATTTCCCAAGATTCACTATGTAGAGTCCGACATCGACATCATTCGCCGATGCGAATGGCAGTAGAAGGATGCCTGCCAGAATCGCGAGCGTTATCTTATTCCCCATATCTATCGAGGACATTCATATGCTTTAAATACTTTGCGGACATAGGATTCGGATGGATACTCTATCTCACGGACTCTTTGCTGCGCTTCTTGCGAGATTCGCGAGGATGTCGAAAGGAGCGAGGAAGGCGAAACTGAAATTGAATGCCTGGCTGGCTTTCTTCTTCGGTATCTTCCCGGATATCGCAAGCTTCGGCCCGCTCTTTCTCTGGATGATATTCTCATTATTGTCGGGGACAAACACATTCGGCAGGATGCATCCTGAGACAGCCGCACCGACAGCCACATTATCCTCGCTCTTCGGCTACGTCAATGCGGCATACAATGTGACGCACAGCATAATCGTCTTCGCAGCAGTGGTCATCATCCTTTATCTCATCTTCAGGAATATTTTCTGGGAGATGGGAGGATGGCTTCTCCACATCCTGCTCGACATACCTACCCGCTCGTACCAGTTCTATCCGACGCCTTTTCTGTGGCCCATCTCTGACTGGAAGTTCGATGGCTTCTCCTGGGGCACTCCTTGGTTCATCGCTCTCACTTACTCTCTTCTCGCTATCGGCTTCTTCATCCTGTTCTATTCCGAGAGGAAAAAGAGGAGAAAATGACTTCTTTTGGGATACCTTTATAAATAAACGGGAATCCTCAAGGTCCAATGGGCAATGAGAGATTCAACAAGAACGCAGGCCTCACTGATGAGGAGAGAGCGCAGCAGGAGATCAAGAGAATCAAGCTTCCAAGGGGGAGAGAGGTTCTTGGGATACTCGAGCGGCGTCTTGGCGGCTCACGCCTGGACATAAGGTGCCTCGATGGCAAGCGAAGGAACTGCAGGATACCTGGCAGGTTAAAAAGAGGCCTCTGGGTCCGCGAGGGCGACATAGTCATAGTAGAGCCATGGGAATTCTCAGGCGATGAGCGCGGAGATGTGGTATTCAAGTACACGAAGACCCAGGTCAACTGGCTGAGGGATCACGGATACCTGAAGAAACTCGAAGAGTTCGAGGAGTTCTAGCAAAACAGCGAAGCTGTTTTGTGTGTTTCTACGGGTGCCTCCTCACTTCGTTCGGAGACACAAACGTTCAAATTCCTTCGGAATTTGTGAAGAAATTATTTTCTATCAGTGCTGCCGAATCCGCCTCTCGATTCTTTCTTCATGGAGTCGACCTCGACCCACTCTGCCTGGTCAACCCTCAGAAACATCCCTTGCGCTATCCGCTCGCCGCGCTCGACAGTGACTTCTTTATCTGAGAAATTATAGACTGATATCTTGATCTCGTCTTCCTCGCCGTGGTAGTCCTGGTCTATCACGCCGATAGAGTTCGAGAGCATAAGCCCTTTCTTCTTCGCAGTGCTTGATCGCGCCGCGATTATCAAGGCGTAGCCCTTCGGTATCTCGACGATTATGTTTCCAGGGATAAGCTTCACTTCCTTCGGAGGAATAGTCACTGTCTCTCTCGCGAGAAAATCGAATGCGACTGCGCCGGCTGTCTCGTATTTCGGCAGCGGCAAATCCTTGTCGATTCTTTTTATGTTGATTTTCACGTAATGATGATTTAATTAGTATTTTATAAAACTATTGTGTCCCGCCTTTCCAGCCCCCGACCACCCGCCCAGAACTGAGGCGAAATTTCCGCTGAAATTTCGCAAGGATCATTTTTCCCTGATTCTCTCGAACTCTTCCAAGAAATACTTCGCCGCCTCCTCGCTCCTTATGATGAGGATATTCTCGTCGTTTCTCGTATCTCCGTTCTCTGTCGGGTTCATCGAGCCAGTTATCACGGTCTTCCCGTCGATTATGAATACCTTATGGTGCATAAGGCCCTTTCTCCTGTCGGAAACGACATCGATGCTGTTGTTCTTAAGAAGCCCATACACGCTCCACTTGCTTATCTGCCCTTCATCTAGGATTCCGGAAACGAAAATCCCCTGCTCTCTTCTCTCGACGAGCTCTTTTCCGATTCCGCTGTGCGTGAAAGAGTATGCCATGAACCGGACCTCTTTCTTCGCATCCTTTATCTCGTCGATTATCCTCTCCGCGCACCAGTCCTCAGGGCAGAAATATGATTCGAAGATGATGCCATTCACAGAAACTTTAGGATTCTTGGTCTTCACATCGTATCTGTCGTTCCACAGCTCATCGAACTCATCGGCATAATTTTTCGCAAGAGCCTTCGAATACACTATCAACGCATTGTTATCGTCCTTCGAGTCCACTACATTGAAGCTTCCCGTGAATATCGCCGAATCATCGAATACGCAGAACTTGTTGTGCATAAGAGCATAGCTGTTTGTCCTGTACGCTATGGTGTATCCGGCAAGATTCTTCTCATAGCTCTTATCGATCATCAGTCTCGCATCTTTCTCATCCAATATCCTCAGGAATCTCTCTGACTTCGCATTGTATATCGCGCAATCCACCTTCTCGCTTCTCTTAGCCATCTGAACCAGGACATCCACGCAGTCATCGTATGAGCAGAAATAGATCTCAGCCGGCGGAGCGGTCTCCTTGATTATATTCCCGCTGATGCTTGGCCTCTCGTAGAATGCGAGGAAGAGAAAGACAATGACTGCCGAGACAGTCAAGAATACCGATATCTTTCGCATGACAAATAGCTTTTTAAAATCCTTTTAATTCTTTCTGTCCGATGGACAAAAAGCTGATGAGGATATATGCGGACCTTCTTAAGGCCTACGGCCCGCAAGGCTGGTGGCCGACAACAAGAAGGGGCTTCACTCCGAAATATCTCGGTGGGCCAAAATCTGAGAAGGAGCGGCTTGAGGTCATCTTCGGAGCGATCCTGACCCAGAACACGCAGTGGGATCCGAATGTAGTCACTGCGATTGTCAATCTCAACAAGGAAGGCCTTATCGATACCGATAGAATCCTGAAGATTCCAGATTCAAGATTGGCTGAGCTCATAAAATCATCTGGCTACAACAATCAGAAGGCAGAGAGGCTGAAGATAATGTCCTCATTCATCAAGGAATCGGGAGGACTCAAAAGACTCTTCTCTCTACCTATCGGAGAACTCAGGGAGACCCTTCTTTCGATCAAAGGAGTCGGCCCGGAAACCGCGGACTCGATAATCCTCTATTCCGCGAGAAAGCCTATCTTCGTGGTCGATGCCTATATCAAACGGATCTTCTCAAGGCTCGGTTTTTTAGATGAGAATGCGAAATACGATGATGTCCAGCGATTCTTCATGGAGAACCTGCCTCACGATGAGATGCTGTTCAACGAGTACCACGCCCTCATTGTCGAGCACGCCAAAAGATGCTGCAGGAAGGCCCCTCTCTCAGGCGACTGCGTCCTGAAGAGGTACTGCAGGCTCGATTGCAAGTTTTTCTGAATAGCAAGATTTAAGGGGGCTCCGCCCCAAA
>CAYNNM010000083.1:0-4401 GCA_964398575.1 uncultured Methanosarcinales archaeon | reverse complement strand
CCTCGAGGCTTGCCTATCGTGCAATTTCTATGATTCTGACAATGAAGATTTGAGAGAGGGTTGCCTTTGCCCAAAAGATATGACTTGGGATTCCTACGACAGGCTCAGGGAAGCGTATCTTCGAAGCATGCCCCCTCATACGAAGAAGGCTTTCCAGGATTTTTTGCTCAAGAAGACAGCATCGCTCGACTCGGGATTCAGAGACAAATAGTTTTTTAAAGATGCGGTTTCTTTCCTGTCTGATGGCTGACTCCTCGTTTCTTTCGGACAATCTCTTTCCTCACGAGCGGGCGCGAGAGAGCCAGAAGGACCTCATCGCGAAGATAGCCCAGGCGGTATCTGAGCGAAAGTCTGTCCTTGTGCACGCTCCGACGGGGCTTGGCAAGACCGCAGCGGCTCTCTCGCCAGCCCTCGCCTATGCTCTCAGGAAGAACCTCACAGTCTTCTTCCTGACATCGCGCCATACTCAGCATAAGATTGTCATCGATACGCTTCGAAAGATCAGGGAGACGCACAGTCTTTCCTTCAACGCGACAGACATCATCGGCAAGAAGCATATGTGCATAGTGCCCGGGATAGAGTCGATGCATTCGAGCGATTTCTCGGAGTACTGCAAGCACGCCCGCGAGAACAACCAGTGCGAGTTCCACTCGAATTCCTTCAAGAGCGGCAAGGCGACGCCGAAGCTCGCTTCGGTTCTTGAGAGATTGAAGAATCTTGGGCCGCAGCACGTCGAGGAGATGATAAATGTGTGCAGGGAAGAGGGAGTCTGCCCGTATTACGCGTCCGCCGAGCTCGCCCAGGAGTCGAGCGTTGTCGTGACCGACTATTACTATCTATTCTCGGAGAACATACGCAATGTGTTCTTCAAGAAGGCGGAGAAGACGCTCGCCGATTCTGTGCTCATAGTTGATGAGGGGCATAATCTTCCTGCGAGGATGCGCGAGCTCGCCACAAGCAGGCTCTCGCTTCTTGGTATCGAGCGCGCGATAAAGGAGGCGAAGAAGTTCCGTCTCGAGGAGACGCTTCCGAGGGTCGAGGCGATCCGCGATATGTTCCTCCGCTGGCAGAAGGATATGGAGAAGGCGGGCGCAGATGAGCGTCTCGTCGGAAAATACGAGCTTGTCGATGAGCTGAAGAGAGTGGCAGATATCGATGAGATGATAGCTGATTTCGAGTTCGCGGCATCAGGGGTCCGCGAGGAGAAGAGGCAGAGCTCGATAGGCGCGATAGCCTCATTCCTCGAGATGTGGCGGGGAGAGGATGACGGATTCTCAAGGATATTCGGGAAAGCCTGGGTCAAGGGGAAGATGAATCTCACACTCAAGTACCGTTGCCTCGATCCGTCGGTCATCACGAAGGTCACACTCGGGAATGCCCACTCAGTCATACTGATGAGTGGGACACTCACCCCGCTTGCGATGTACCGCGATGTGCTTGGATTCTCCGACAGCGCATATCTTGAGAGATACGAGAGCCCATTCCCGAAGGAGAACCGCCTCGCACTGATAATCCCTGAGACGAGCACCAAGTACGCGATGCGAAACGATGCGCAGTTCAGGAGGATCGCGAGCATCTGCGCGGAGATAACGAACGATGTGCCGGGAAATTGCGCCATATTCTTCCCAAGCTACGAGCTCCGTAACCAGGTGAACCGCCACTTCTCACCTCTCTCGAGAAAGACTCTCTTCATCGAGGAATCGCTGATGAGCAAGTCAGAGAAGGCGGAGTTCCTCGAGAATTTCAGTAAATACAGTAATGCGGTCCTTCTTGGCGCAGCGGCAGGGTCATTCTCGGAAGGGATAGACCTTCCAGGCGTCCTCAAATGCGTGATTGTCGTCGGGCTTCCGCTCACCCAACCGGATCTTGAGACAAAGGAACTCATCAAGTACTACGACAATAAGTTCGGCAAGGGATGGGACTACGGCTATATCTTCCCCGCGCTGAATAAGACCATCCAGGCAGCAGGAAGATGCATAAGGAGCGAGAACGACAAGGGAGTGATGGCATTTCTCGACGAGAGATATTCCTGGGACAATTACCTGAAATGCTTCCCTGGCGACTGGGACATCAAGATGACAAAGCTCTATATGCCAAGGATAAAGGATTTTTTCGGGAAGAAATAATTAAATAAAAAACAAAATAAAACTCTATCTTATCTCGTATGTGACACTCACTGTCGCGCTCACTTTCTCTGTGGTCGGCTGTATCTCCGTAGGCATAGGCGCTGCGGCAGTATCGCCAACCGCTTTCTCTGCGAAGACAGCATTCCTCCATACGGGGAAATATACCTGGTTCTCAGATGCTCCAACGACTCTTCCAAGCTTCGCGCCAAGGCCCTTCGCTATCGATTCTGCCTTGCCCTTGGCATCGCCGGCGGCTCTCGCGAGAAGCTCTTCCCTTATCTTCTTCTCTGTCGCTGTCTTAAGCTTGAAATTCACGCCCTGGATAGAGTTCGCGCAGGCTTTTACTCCCGCATCAGCGTACTTTCCGGCATTCTCTATATCCTCTATCGTTATCTTGAGGGTATGCGTGAGGGTGTAACCGTATATCTCTGACCTTCCGGTCTCTCGGTCGTAGGTCTGTCTCGGATAGAGATTGTACTGTGTCGTCTCTATCTTCTTCCGGTCGATCCCAAGGGATGTCAGCGAGGATATCACTCTGTTGCTCCTCTCGGAATTCTCTCTCTGGACATCGGCGGAATTGGCGCCTTCTGTCTGGATGGTCAGATATATCTCTGCCTCATCCGGTGTGACCTCGCTCTCGGATGTGCCCGAGACCGAGATCGTGTTTGTCTGCATATTCCCTGCGCGGAACACGAGGATGCCTGCGATTATCATGCCAAGAACCAGTATGATTACTGCTCCTGCAGCGACTCCTCCGAAAATAATGCTTTTTGTGTCTTTCATATTGCATCACCTTTAGAGAAGATATGGCGGGGATATATAAATAGGTTGTGAATATTTCGAGCAGGATTGAAGTGTTCGTTCCTTCAGATCCTCTTTATCTGCTCGTAGAGCTTCATCAAGTCATCCACAGAAGGCTCCTTCTTCTTCCCGCCGAAAAGCTTCGCCGAGAGTACGATTATGACTATCAGCACTATCCCTCCGATGACATAAGGGGCGTTCTTCTTTATGCTCTCTTTGGTCGAATCGGATACCTTGAAGTCGAGTTCCGGAAGGGTGAACTTAGGCGTCGACGATGATGCTGTCTTCACCTCGTTTTTCGCGGCAGGGATCTCCCTGCAGTACCCCTGGGTGCAGTATCCCGACTGGCAGTCATTGTTCGAGTTGCATCGCTGGCTAAGGCCGCATTTTCCGCACGATGACCCGCCGCAGTCAGCGTCGGACTCATCCTGGTTCTTGATGCCATCGCCGCAGTTCGGCACCCTGCATATCCCCTGATAGCAGAAATCGCCTTCGCAGTCGCTGTTGAATGAGCAGGATCTCTCAGTAGCGCACTTCCCGCAGGCAGATCCGCCGCAGTCGATGTCAGTCTCATCCTGATTCTTCCTGCCATCAGCGCAGCTCGCTGTCTCAGTAGCAGGCGCGGCAGTCTCTTTCGGACTCTCGGACTTCGTCTCAGTGACTGTCTGTGTCAGAATCGCCTTGGAATTAGTCGTTATGATGAAGCTTTTCAGGTCCTTTATGCTTCCCTGATAGTAGCTGTAGTCATTCCCTTTTCTCGAGAAGAGAAGGCTGTGCTCGAAATATCCTCCTGTCGGCGTCGTGAATATGACACTCGACCCATTAGGTATGTATTTATCGAGCCACTCGTTCTTTATCTTCAGCTTGATTGTGCCTGCCGAAAGAAGGTCATCGTTCATATTCCTCTTCGTGATGTTTATCGTCTGGTAGATGATGCCCTCTCCAGGAGTGTGCTTTATGGTTATCGCCGAGTTGTTCTGATCAAGCGCAGTGAAGAACATTATCTGGTATATCGCCAAATCGTCGTCGGATGTCAGAAGAGCGGGCTTTCCCCCCTCAAACACTGTCCAGGTCCTCGATATCTCCGCGGAAGCGGCTCCGGAGAGGAGCAAAAGCATGATTATTATGGCGATTTTCCTGATTTTCTTCACCTCTTCTTTTCGATTACTGCCTTGAATATGCGTATGCTGGATTAGAGAAGACTTTCCTCTTCCCGAACTTGACTATCGATGGCTTTAAGCGGAAGCTTCCCATCACGACAAGGCCTGTCCGCACCTTGTATGATATTATCCGCTCCTCCTTGCCTTCGACCTCAGGGAAGTGCCACTCGACGACATTGTCTTCCCTGTATCCGAATGCCTTCGCCGGAGCGAACATGGTGTGCTCCTTGACAAGCGAAGCGACTTTCGGCACTCTCTCGATGAGCCGCAGGTTCTTTATATTCTTTTTCGTCCTGTTCCTGATCGTGACTGTG
>CAYNNM010000082.1:0-4412 GCA_964398575.1 uncultured Methanosarcinales archaeon | reverse complement strand
TACAGCCCTTGCGGGTTATATATTTTGCGTTTTAAGAGATTTAGGACAGAGCCTCGTAAATAGGAACATTTATATATTACTTTTAGTAATAATATTATTACAAAAGGTAATAATTATGGATAGTGACATAAAAATACTGAAATTCCTGCTCGACAATAAAGAACAGCGATTCACGATACGGCAGATAGCAGAATCTACGAAGATCAATTATCGCATCGCGCATCACAGGATAGTCGATATATTGGAAAAAGAAGGGCTGATCAAGATTAAGAAAGCAGGCAATTCGAAACTTTGCGAATTCACAAACAAGTTCAGCAGCAAAGTCTACGAAGCTGAATACATTAGAAAATATGAATTAGAGAAGAAACGCAAAGACTTCGCAGTGATCCGCGATAGATTTGCAGAACTCCACTTTGCATTCATAGCACTTCTCTTCGGATCCTATGCGAAAGGAACAGCAGACAGGCACTCAGATATAGATATTCTTACAATCGGGGGGGACGAGACAGAGATAAGAAAAGCGATATCCCTTCTTCCTGATAAAATACATTTGACATGCATAAGTTATGAAGATTTCATAAGAATGGCTAAAAGCAAAGAATTCACAGTGGTGAGCGAAGCCATTAAAAACAATATAATTCTCTTAGGGAGAGAAGAATACTACAGGTTATTAAGAAATGCTGGATACGAAAAGAATTGAAGAAGCGAAAAGCAATGTGAAACGCTACCTTGAAGAAGGCTTGCTGAAAAAGACAACCTCGAGCAAAGAAGTCATAGCGATTCTTGTGCAGAACGCGAAGGAAAGCCTGAGGGTGGCAGATGATGTCAGCCGAAACAATACTTCTGAGCTATGGACCATAGTCTGCTCGTATTATTCAATGTATTATTATGCGAATGCAGCCCTATTAAAATCAGGCCATAAAGTCGGCGATAAGATCGTGCATAAGGTAACATCGGATGCAATCATCGTCTACGTCAGGGAAAGACTAAAAGAAAGCCTGATCGAGGAATACGAAGAAACTATGGAAGAAGCCATGAACCTGGCAGGCATAAAAGCTGACGAGATCATAGAATCCTTTGACTTCGAGAGAAATAAGCGAAGCACGATCCAATACAGGACAATCGAAGCGGAAAAGCAGAAGAAAGCGAAAACCTCGTTGCGAAGAGCGAAGGAGTTCGCAAAAGAGATGGAGAAATTGCTGATTGATTGAAATCCAAAAAATTGGAAAAATCTGGGACCCTTTCGGGTCACGCAGATATGGATAGCCCCGGTCCAGACCTAAGGGCCTAACTCCCTTAGGAACCCCGTGACGCATTCTCGCCTGGCTCGAATGCGATACGAGCGAGAACAAAAATAGCCCCGTCCGGACTTTCAACTAGCCTGTAGCCTATGGCCTGTAGCCCATAGTGACGCTAATGGCTACTGGCTACCCGCTACTGGCTTGTCTTTGAACCGGAGTCTCAGCTTCCAAAGAGCTGAATGATTGGTCCCATCGAAATCGATTCGGATTGACCGCTACACTACGGGGCTATGGCAGAATGGATTGAGAAACTGGTTTATAAAGATTTGCTGCGCTATTTCGAATCAGATATGTTGCTGAGGTAGCTCTCTATCTGGTCCTCTATCTTGAAAGAATCGGATATGGCTGCGAAGATCTCCTTCAGGTTGGCGAGCTGCTTGACCAGGAACTTTATCTCTTTCTCGCTCACTTCCTTGACTTCCTTGTAGTTCTTATTGCCTGTCAGCTTGTATATGCTCTCTGCTGAATTGACCCTCTCGCGCGAGAGATTGATTATGTGCTGAAGAGCGTTCTCAAGCTCGTGAGTCCGCTTTATGAAATCAGAAAGCTCGTGAGAAGCCTGTTTCGATAGGTCTACCATCCTGTTGAACTCAGCCTCTTTGAACTGGTTTATCTCGACCATAAGTAGGGATTTTCCAGTATTTAAATATATAAACTTATCTTACTATTTTAGAGTACAGATTTTTATTCCTCGAAGAAGACTGCGCGAAGAAGCTGAAACGCCTTGGGCGGCGGAGCGCAAGCGTTGGGGGCGCTTTCCGAAGGAAAGTCGGCATGCACGAAAATCTTTGATTTTCGGCACGCTGAAAACCTTCGGTTTTCAGCGAATCCCAGACGAGCTTACGAGTCAGGGATTTGGCATAGTGGGTGGGAGAATAGTATCGCGACGCGCGAACGTCGCCTAAAGGATACTTCGAAAAGAATAAGTTTTTTATAGTGCCTCTGAAAAAAGACAGGATATGTTCGAGAATCTCTACGAGACATTGATCGAGGCAGGGAAGAGGAAGAAGGACCTTCTTAAATCCGCGTTCGCTGATTTTCTGTTCCTCGCGACATACGGAGCGGTGTCATCCATCCTTCTCGCAAAGATATTCGAGCACACCGAGAAGGCATTCGGGATAGTGCAGGCCAATATCTCGAGCCTCGATGAGATCAGAAGCGACATATTCTCTGTCCTCTCGGGGATCCCTGGCTTCGACGCTGAATTCAACACAGTGATGTTCTGGCTCCTCATCCTCCTTGTCTCATCCTATGCGCTCTATGTCGTATTCGAGAGCTATTCCTGGGGCGTGATCGCGAAGAGGAAGGACCTAAGATACGCCGGAAGATTCGCGGGGCTAAGCGTCATCTGGGTAGCCGCGTACTTCATCCTGACATTCTTCGAAGGGACAAGAGGATTCATCTACAGGCTGACCGGGTCAGAGGCCAAAAGCAGCATTCTCTTCGGAGTAAGCTATTTCCTGATAATATTCATCGCTTCGGTATCGTATTCGACTATCGGGAGGAAGAAGGCGCTGAGAAAGTCATTCGCCCTTCTTTTCAGGAAGAGGGTATTCTACACTCTCCTTGAGGTCGCTGCGATAATCCTCCTGCTCGACATAGTGGTCAGAGTCATCTGGGCGATAGATTACCGCGCTGCGGTCTTCATCGGGATCCCGCTTGTGCTTGCGGCGATACCATTCTCGAAGCTGCACATATTGCGTACTGTCGAGAAAGAGAAGTGAATCATCACACTGCAGTCTGGTTCTCTTCCGAGATATTCTCTTCAGGAACAACATCCACTGCAGCATCCCCCGTTATCTGATTGTCAGGAAGAGGATGCTCAGTATTGCATCTGCCATAGACGCATCCCGCAGGGCAGTCGCGCACCTCCTCGAGGACCTGATCAGGATTATTCGGATTGCAGTAGTACTCGCGTACACTGTAGTTTCCGACGCAGGTGTCGTTGAAGAGGCCGCCGATATTATCCTTCGTCTGGCCCGCGGTGTAGATATCATACCCGTCGCGGTCGAAGCAGACAGGCCTTGGCGAGCATTTTCCGTTGACTGAATCGCAGATCTCAAGATCGAGATTGCAGGTCTCGGCTATCGACTCATAGCTTATCGAGGAGCATTTTCCTGCGAGGCACTTTGTCTCGTTGAACCTCGCATAGAGTGTCTTCTGCCAGCAGCGGTATCCGTCAGCCACAGGCTGGCCCGCGCCCTGGCAGTCGGAATCGACTACGCATTCCTTCTTCGCAGAAGATGAAACGGGCTCATTCGGAGCAGCGGTCTCTCCGCTCTCGATAGGCGCAATATCGCCCGAAGGGACAGTAGCTGTCTCCGATGCGCATCCTGCGATGAGTAGCGCGAGTATCGAGAGGATAGTGAATAATGCAGTCTTCGATATAGTCTTCATTTCGCTGCACCTCCTGCTGTGAAGAAATACCATCTGTTGTAGTATGCGATCAGATAGATGAAGATGAAAGTCACGTAAGTGAAGATAAGGACATATATCTCATACACTCCGGCTCCGACGCGGAAGCTTAGGACAAGGTAGCGGATGATCGAGCCGATGATGAAGAAGACCAAAAAATACGCTGCGAAAGACGCGAGATTGAGGATGAGGAGAGGCACATACTTCCTTGCGCGCTCGATCTCGTCGAGGAATGCGAATAATGAATATCCTTTCTTCGCGGAGAATAGCGAGTGGCGGATGTTCAGGAAGATGTATCCGAAGATCGCGAATATGACTGCGAGGACCATTCCTATGATCGTCGTCCCGAGGACCTCGCTGAAGAACCCGACAAGGAGGCCGAGGAGCAGGAAAAGCCCGAAAAGCGAGATATTTGAGAGAAGGAATCTGCCGAATGGGGGCAGGCTGTGCCTTTTGCCGAAGACCGCGAGAGAGAGTCTTTTGAGAGCCAGGTACTTGAAGAAGGAATAGGCAAGAGTCATCGCGAAGAAATACAGGATTGCCATGAAGATGGCGAGCAGCCAGAACATCCCGATGAAAGAGAGGACCGCGAAGCGCTCCTCGGTAGGTATGAAATAGGAGAAGACCTTCGGCACTATGAAGAATATCGAGATGAATGCGACAATGTCTATCCCGAGAATAAGCGCTGCCTCTTTC
>CAYNNM010000081.1:3115-4416 GCA_964398575.1 uncultured Methanosarcinales archaeon | reverse complement strand
AGAAGCGTAGCGAGAGCTACGCTTCATACTAAGAATTATGCAACACAGCATATTTAAATAATTTTTGTGCAAAACAATTCTATTTTTGTGCAGAAGGGAATTATTGTGCAAAGCCGAATCGACCAATAGCTTTAAAAAGGGTGAATCTTTCCGATGAAATAAGTTTAATTCGCCGATTTCGGCGAATCCCGGAGACTATTGGCTTGTTTTCAGCAAATAGGAGGGAGGAGGAAATAGAATGGAGAAAAAGCAGATAATAGAAGCCTTGAAAAAGGTAAGAGAGAATTCTAATAAACGTAAATTCAATCAGAGAGTCGATCTGGTCATCAATCTGAAGGATCTTGACTTAAAGAAGCCAGAGCAGCAGGTCGATCTGTTCCTGAACCTTCCGAAAGGCAAGGGAAAGAAGACAAAGATATGCGCGCTTGTCGGGCCTGAGCTCATCGAGGATGCGAAGAAGGATATGGATATGGCCATCTCGCAGGATGAGTTCGAGAAGTACCAGTCGAACAAGAAGCTCGCGAAGAAGCTCGCAGGAGACTATGATTTCTTCGTCGCTCAGTCGAACATAATGCCGAAGGTGGCCGCAGCATTCGGCCGAGCCCTTGGAGTCCGGGGAAAGATGCCGAATCCTAAAGCAGGATGCGTAGTCCTTCCGAAGGCGAACCTGAAGAATGTCCACGCATCGCTCCAGACACTTGTCAGAGTGATGGCGAAGACGCAGCCGATGATACAGGTGGCGATAGGGACAGAGGGGATGGCGGATGATGATCTCGCGGAGAATTTCTCCTCGATATACAACGCAGTCATACACGCGCTTCCTAAGGAAGTGAACAACGTGAAGAATGTCTTTTTGAAGACGACCATGGGAAAGCCGGTCGCTCTCGCATGAACATAGGTGGAAAAATGGCAGATAAAAAAGCTCATGTCGCAAAATGGAAGAAAGAGAGAGTAGATCAGTTCGGAAAGCTCTTCTTGGAGTATCCGATAGTCGGGATAGTCAATATGCAGAGCCTTCCTGCTTCGCAGCTCCATAAGATGAGAGGCAAGCTAAGGAAGACCGCTATGATAAAGATGACCAAGCGGAAGCTGGTCGAGTTCGCTATCGAGAGAGTCAAGGACAAGAAAGGCGGGATCGATGGCCTAAAGGCCCATCTCGGAGGTATGCCTGCGGTGATATTCACGAAGGATAACCCATTCAAGCTTTTCAAGACCTTGCAGAAGGCGAAGACAAGGGCCGCTGCGAAGCCAGGCCAGGCCGCGCCTTATGACATCACGATACCAGCAGGCCCGACATCATT
>CAYNNM010000081.1:0-3105 GCA_964398575.1 uncultured Methanosarcinales archaeon | reverse complement strand
GATAATCGGAGAGCTCGGCGGAATGGGCATCAAGGCGGGGATCGAGGCAGGCAAGGTCGTCATCAAGCAGGACAAGGTGATTGTCCATCAGGGAGAGATAATCGATGATAAGAAAGCGGGCCTCCTCGCGAAGTTCAACATAACTCCGATAGAGATCGGCCTTGATCTTGTCGCGGTCTATGAGAACGGGACGATATTCGGGAAAGACATACTCTCTGTCGATGAGAAGGCGTTCATCGAGAAGATCGAGCTTTGCGCCAGGCATTCGATGAATCTCTCTGTCGAGATAGGATATCTCACGAAGGACAACACGGACATAATCATCGGAAAGGCATTCAGGGAAGCGAAGGCCGTATCCGTTGAGACGAAGTATCTCACGAAGGATACTCTCGGAGACATACTCGCAAGAGTGCAGGCAGAGGCTCTATCAGTGAAGACTGAGTTTAGCCTGTGATTATAGTATATATACAAACAGGAGGAGAAGAAAAATGGAGTACGTATATGCGGCAATGTTGCTACACAAAGCAGGAAAGAAAGTCGACGAAGCGCACGTGAAGAAGGTGCTCGAGGCTGCGGGAGTCGCAGTCGATGAGGCGAGAGTGAAGGCTCTTGTCGCCGCTCTTGACGGAGTGGACATCGAGAAAGCGATCGAGAAGGCCGCGGCTGCTGCGCCTGTCGCTGTCGCTGCTGCTGCGCCGGCTGCTGCCGGAGCTGCGAAGAAAGAGGAGAAGCCGAAGGAAGATGAGAAGAAGTCCGAGGAAGCGACAGCTGCCGGACTCGGAGCGCTTTTCGGTTAAGCCTTTTTTGTTTTTTATTTTATTTTTTTATCAATATGATAATCAATGCGTGAGCCAAGCAAAATGGATGGAGACCAAAAGGAGAAATTCTCGGACCTGAAGGATGAGGTTCGCAAGCTAAAGGATGAGCTTGGCAAGGTCAACAAGGAGAAGGAATCATATTTCTTGAAGAAAGAGGAGCTTAAGAGGAAGATAGCCGAGAAGATCGCGATAGTCAAGGAGAAGAAAGGGCATCGCGACGCGAAGACAAGCGAGGTCCGCCAGGCTAAGGAGAAGAGGACTGTTCTTGAGGCCGAGCTCAAGAAGAAGATAGATGAGGCGAAATCGATGCATCAGGAGAGAAGGGACGCCGCTCCAAGAAAGGCCGGCCCGAGGAAGGATGCTGCTTCGGTAAAGAAAGAGATAGAGCTTCTTGAGAGGAAGGTCGAGACAGAGGTTATGAGCTTCGATAAGGAGACGAAGATGATGAAGCTCATCAAGGAGAAGAAGAAGGAGCTTGAGAAGCTCGCTTCAGAAGCGAAGACAAGAGGCGAGAACGCCACTCTGTCGCAGGAGATCGATACCCTCAAGAGGGATCTGAACAGCGAGACCAAGACCCAGCGGAAGATAGCGAAGGAGTCTCAGGGAAGCCACGAGGAGATGATATCCGCATCGAAGGAGATCGATGCGCTCAAGAAAGAGGAGAAAGAGGCGTTCGAGAAGTTCATCGAGCTCAAGAAAAGATTCACCGAGCTCTCCTCGAAGCTAAAGGAGAGGCTCGGAGAGATGGATGGCGCATCGGCGATCATCGGTGAGCGCAAGGAGAAGCAGAGGAAGGAGAAAGAGAAGAGGAACGAGCACGATCTTGAGAAGAGAAGGGCTGAGGTCCAGGAGAAGATGAAGCGCGGAGAGAAGCTCACCACCGAGGACCTGATAGTGTTCCAGGGCGATGATGAGTAGATTGGAATTCTAGGCTTCGGCTTTCTTTTTGCGGAATCCTTCGATATCGATTCCCCATTCTATGAGGAAGATGGCTTCATCTACAGACAAATCATCATCTATCTGTATCCTTCCTTTAGTGGTTCTCTCATCCATCCTAAGCGTGGGCCTTCTCCCTGTACGATTCCCCTAGGTTGTCTGACATCAGCGGATTGTATACTTTCGAGACAAAGTAGTTGAGCTCCTCGCGCTCCTCGTCTGTGAGCGGGAACTGGTATTTCGGCTTTGTCCTTAGCATATACACTATCCTCTTATTCTCTGATTTCTTCTTCATGGTTCTCACCCCATATCTTCTTTAGTCTCTTGCGCTCCCATCTGAGCGCGAATTCATCGGTCTCTTTGGGTGTCGTGCTCTCTTCGAGATAGAGGTCCTCCTCATCGATCTTCCTGTTCTCCGCGTATGGAAGATTCCCAAAATCCATCTTGATCACCCCCAATATGCCATACGAGAAGATCGGCAAAAGCAGTATCTCTTCGAAGATAGCCTGTGCTTCACCCCCATTAACTATAGTAAACTTTATATATTAAATATCTATTCTATATATGGTATATACTTTAGGGGGTGAAACTGGTGGAGTCAAGGAAGCTCATATCTTTCGGCAATTCTTCTATCGTCGTGACTCTGCCATCCGCCTGGGTGAAGAAGAACCGCCTGAAGAAGGGGAACGAGGTCTATTTCCACGAGGAGGAAGGGGCTCTACGAATAACCAAGAAAGATACTGAGAAGAGGGATTTAAGATTCATCACCATCGCCGCAGAGGATAAGCCGATCGAGAAGGTGAAGATAGAGATAATATCCGCTTATGTCGGCAACTTCGATGTCATAGAGATAATCGACCGGAAGAAAGCGCATCTGGCCAAGGTAAAAGAGATACTGAACAATCTCTCGGGTGTCGAGATCATCGAGGAGACAGCGAGCAAGATTGTCGTGAAATACCTGATAGACATAAAGGAGCTCTCGATAGAGGGGCTCATCCGGAGGATGGATGTCGTCATCCGAAGCATGATTGAGGATATGCTGCTATGCTTCAAGGAGGATCTCCACAGGAGCATATACGAGCGCGACGAGAACGTGAACCGCCTCTCGCTTCTCGCTCAAAGGACCATCAGGCACTCTTTCGAGAATCCCGAGACAGCGAGGCAGTTCAAGATCACATCGATTGGCCTTCTGAACAGCTCGGATGCGATAACCAATCTTGAGAAGATAGCTGACCAGGTGAAGAGGATATCGAAGATAACATCCTCGCTCTCTGTATCGAAGAAGACGAAGATAGAGGTCTCGAAGATACTCTTAAGGCTAAAGGAAAGGTATTTTAAGGTGATGAAGGCA
>CAYNNM010000080.1:915-4420 GCA_964398575.1 uncultured Methanosarcinales archaeon | reverse complement strand
ATTGATTATGTCAAGCGCAGTCTTCTTGTTCTCGAAATCGGAATCCGCGACGGATTTCATCTTCGCGAGATTCTCATCCGAGAATACCGACCTGAATATGTCCGCATCGTCCTTCTCGAAGACTATGTTCTCTGTAGCGAATATATGTGGGAAACCGATCTCCTCAAGTGTCCTTTTGACATCTGAGTTCTCGAGGACCACTTTGTCCGGCTCCACTCTTGCCGACATGAACCACGTAAGAAGCGGCGAGAATCTCTTCGAATCTATCAGGCGCCAGTGATGCGTGTGCCTCGGATGCAGGGGAATCGAGAATTTGTGGGAAAGTGCCAATGCCTCTTCTCCCGAGACTCTCTCAGTGAGGGGGCTATCGAATATTCTTCCGAGCTTCTCTCTTGAGATTCCTGAATGAAGGGATGCTTTCTCAAGATCGAGAGAGCCGAACATTTCAGAGACTGCTTTCGATAGCTCCTGCACCCAGAACTCCTCGCAGTATCCTGCAGGGACAAGAGGGTGAGCGCGATCGAAGAAGTCCCCGTAGCTTATCAGGATATCGCCGAGAAAAAGTATCTCGGAGACATCCGGCGCGAGGATCCTTGCGTCAGACTCGTGATCGACACGGAGGACCGAGCCGTCATTCAGCCTCACTATCGGGCCTTCTGTCGTATCGCACATGCCAAGCGCTGTCGCCTTTCCCGGGCGCTCCATCTTAAGCTGGGTCCCTGTCGCGATGTAGCTATTCAGGAAGTATGTCGTCGCGGGATGGATGCTCGCGCTTGAGTATCCGCCGACCCTTGATCTTCCGTAGCGGAGGCGGAACCCTCCTTCCCTGAGCGGGTGCGTGAGTACTGGGCGTCCGGCGACAAGGTCAGCGATATAGGTGTAATCTGGGGAGATCTTCGGCTTCTCCTTTCCCTCATCTTTCTTCGCGCCCGTGTCTTTCTTCGATTTCTTCTCTTTCTGGATTTTCAGGAACTTCTCGAGGAAATTCCAGTGCTCCATACCGAAGTCCTTGCCCCACTTCGAGAGCTCCTTCCATAGCTTCGGCGCTTTTAGCGCGACCATGCTTATGACAAGCGCGACACCGCCCCTGATCTTGTTCGTCTCGACTCTCGGAAGGTCCTTGTAGTTCGAGACAGATATCTTCTCTGTCGGCTCTCCGTCGACCTCGACCGGGAGGTTCTTCGCGAGGAAAAGTATCTCATCCTCCGATGCGTGATATTGGAGATTGGTGACGCGCTCGTGGTAGTCCTCAAGCTCAGTCACGAATCTTTTCGCCTCGTTCTCGTCGGGATCGTATGTGTCGTAGCCCATGGTTTTGCGGATGTAGTCCGAGAGTATGAGGGAGAATGCCGCTGCTGTGCCGCCTGCCCCTCTTATCGGTCCGGCGAAAGCGGGAGCGAAATACTCCTTCCCATCCTTCCTCTTCTTGAGACGCAGCTCGACGAATCCTTCGAGAGGCGCTGAGACTATCCCGACTGTGTGGTATGTGAAGCCTGCGCGGATGCCGACTTCCATCGCCTCCTTCTTATCCTTGAACTCGCAGAATTTTCCTCTTGCGACCTCCTCTCCGATGATGAGCGCGACCTGCCAGGATAGAGAGCCGTATTTCATCTCGAGCTCGTGTATCCTCTCAGGCATCCCTTTGCCGACGAGCTGAGGGGCAGCTGCAGAGAGAAGGCCCTCTACGCGCTCAGCCATGTTCTTCGCTATCGGGATGTCTACTTTGTCCTCCGGGTCGAGGCCTTTTCTTCTCGCTTCGGTCGCGATCGAATAGATGTCATTGACTTTGGAATCTATCTCGGTGAAGTACCTCTTCATCCCCTCCGAAGCCGCGACATCAACCTGCATCCTCATCCCCCTCTTCCTTCTCTGTCTCGAATTTCAGCATCTTGACCTCGCGCGTCTGGAGATTCACGAGGGGGACGCGTCCCGGCTCAGGCTCGTGCCCGACCTTCTCCTGGAAAGGCGTCTTCGCCTGGAAGCAGCTTCCGGAGATCATCGTCGTGCTCCTGTAGTTCGAGACAGCGGCCTTGTGGATGTGGCCTGATATGAAAAAATCAGGTATGCGCTCTATGACAAGGGGGTCTTTCTCAGTATCCTGGACATAGAGTGTCGCGGTATGCGATGGGGCAAGATGCCTTCTTTGGAGAAGGAATTTCTGGACGAGGTCGGCGCGGTCGGAGATATTCGGCCTTTTCTGGCGTATGCTCTCAACATTGTCAGCGAAATAGTCGAAGCTGTAGCCGTGGTAGAGGAGGATATCGAACCCGGGGAACCCGTCTTCCTTGTGGATGTTCACGTATGCGGGGTTTGTGAGCATTATGGCATTCGGGAGATTCCAGAGGGCCTCTGCATAATCCTTATAGAGCATCGGCTGCGGCTCGGAGAGACGCATGGCATCGTGATTGCCGGGAATTATTATAAGATGCACATCCCGCCTTATCTTCGAGAGAAGTTTCGCGCAGTGATTGTACTGACCATATATGTCGTCTATCGCTGATTCCTTCTGCTGTATCGGATATATCCCGACGCCATCGACAAGGTCTCCTGCGATGAAGACATACTTCACTTTCGACGCCATCTCTCTCTGGCGCTCATTTCCTGCCTCGCCATTGATCCACGAGACGAACTTGAGAAAATCGCTCTCGAGGAAGAGGGAGCTCCCTACATGGAGATCGGAGAGGATGGCGGCATAGACCTCATCCTTCGCTTTCTTGAACTCCTTTCCGACGGGAACATCGGGGATGACAAGCGAGTTCGCGAAGATTATCTTTCCGCCAGATACTCCGGTGACCCCTATCACTTCATCATAGACTATGTTCTTCGCTGTCTCGAATATCTCTTTCTTATCCTTGTTGATCAGGACTTTGATGGAGCTGCTCTGGTCCTCTATCGTGAGAACTATGTTGCCGTTTTTTGTCTCCTCTTTCTCGAAGACCATCCCTATTGTCGCGACAGCGTCCTTCTCCTTCATATCGAGTATCCTGTTTATAGAGAGGGGATTCGAGAGTTCTGCCCGGTTCTGGAGGATGCCGCGTATCGTCTTGTATCTCGCGTTGAAGTATCTGGTGAAGCTCGATACCTCTTTCTTCTCAAGCTTATCATTATATGTGTATGTTATCTCGACATTGCCTGGAGTTATATTCTCCGGTGCTTGGCTCGCCTCTTTTTTCTCGAAGAGCGAGTCGACACTCTCTTTCGAGAATATGAATCCCTTCGAGAAGACCGCTCCGTGCACCTTCTCGATATTCGAGTCATCTATTTTGGCGATGAGCTCTTTTCCGACGAGAACTCCGTTTCGCATAAGATGCTGGACTATTGTCTTCTTCTTCTCTTCCATTGATCTGCCCCTCTTCTCTTCCGAGGCGTATTCCAAGGAGAAACCTTGGTTACAAACCGCGCTTTTGTTGCATTATGGCGGTTTTGCCAAAATGATTCTTATCGATTAATTCGCAAGACCGAGCTCTTTCTCGAGTATGGCTTTCGCCTGCATCTCGGTCTGCGG
>CAYNNM010000080.1:0-886 GCA_964398575.1 uncultured Methanosarcinales archaeon | reverse complement strand
CCGTACCTTCCTTTCGAGATGAGCTTTGCGTGAATTATCCCAAGCATATCGAGCTCGGCGATTATGTCAGATATCCTCCGCTGGGTGAGCGGGCGTAGACCGACATAAGAGCAGTTCCTCTTGTAGTGCTCGTAAGTATCGCCTGTGAAGACGATTGTCCTCCTTTTGCTGCAGGCCTGGATTATCGAATACATGAAGACCTGGAACTGCTTCGGCTGGGTCTTGACGACATCGATTATCCTGTCGCGCTCTATCTTCTCTTCCGCGGCATCGATATGCTCTATATCTACTTTCTTCAGATTCGCTCTCTCCGCGAGCTCTCCTGCGACACGAAGAAGCTCGAGAGCGCGTCTTGCGTCCCCGTGCTCCCGCGCAGCATATGCTGCGCATTTCTCGATGACACCTTCTGCGAGAGAGTCTTTCTTGAAAGCGAGCTTCGAGCGGTTGAGGAGGATGTCTTTTATCTGGAGGGCGTTATATGGTGGGAAGATGAGCTCTTCTTCCGAGAGGGAGCTCTTTATCCTTGGGTCGAGGTTGTTCGTGAAGACAAGATCGTTCGATATGCCGATTATGGTTATCTGCGCTTTCTTGAGCTCGGCGCCGATCCTTGTCAGGTTGTAGAGGAGCTCATCCCCTGCTTTCTTCACCAACTGATCGACCTCATCGAGTATCAGGACGATGAGTTGCTCTTTCTCCTCGATTGTCTTGAAGAAGATGTTGTAGACCTCATCTGTCGGAAGCCCGGTTATCGGTATGTCGCGCCCGAATTCCCTCGCGAGCTGCGCGATCAGGCGGTACTCTGTGTCAGCTGTCTTTTTCAGCTTGCAATTCACATAGACGATCTTTATCGGGATGGTTTTCTCTTCTGCGATCTGCTGGATGTGGT
>CAYNNM010000079.1:0-4436 GCA_964398575.1 uncultured Methanosarcinales archaeon | reverse complement strand
CGAGGTATAATATAAGAACTTATATATAAAACTCACGTTTAGTTGACAATATCAGACTGAGAAAAGATTTATATATCAAAAGATGAGGTTGATTCTCTAATATGAAAAAATGGGTGTTTTTCGGGATTTTCCTCGTATTTCTCGCAGGCTGCGCCACCGATGGAAAGAAGGAGCCTCAGTCATACCACATAGGCACTCAGGGGCTGGAGCTGAACTTCATGTATGGCAATCCTCCTCCGAAAATCTACAAAGGGGAGGAGCTAAGCATCATCATCGAGCTTAAGAACAAGGGCGCCTATCCTAACCCTGAGGAGAACAGGGGCGCATTTCTGGACGGCAAGATATACCTTCACGGATATGACACAGCATACATAGATTCTTTTTTTCCGAAGCAGCTTCCGGCTGACCTCTACGGCAAGGATGAGTTCAATTCAGAAGGAGGGTATACGACGATGACCTTCCAGAGCTCATCCGTCAATATGCCTGATGGGGCAGACACCATCCCTCAGAGCGTGCAGGCGTCTGTCTGCTACAGATACCAGACGACTGCGACACCGACTGTCTGCATCGATCCTGATCCGTATTCTACCAAGATAAAGAACAAGCCCTGCAGCATAAACCAGGTGCAGATGACCTCCTCGCAAGGGGCTCCTGTCGCTGTCACCCGCGTCGAGCAGGATGTCCTCCAGAGCAAGATAGCTTTCAAGATAACAGTGTCTAATGTCGGAGGGGGAAGGATCGTCGAATCGAATAACCTGAATAAATGCCCTGGGAATCTCGACTACTACAACACAGACATAGTGTATGTGTCAGGAGAGATATCGAACGGCAATATCTACTGCAAGAACAATGGGCAGCTGCGCCTGCGGAACAATGTCGGAACCATAATCTGCGAGGCGAACAAGCCTGAGAGCGACCTTTCGGCGTACAAGACGCCGCTTAAGATAAAGCTCGATTACGCTTACACTAAGACAATCAGGACAGATGTAAGGATAGTCAATCTGAGAGGATGATTTTGGAGGAGAGAAAATGAAAGGGAGATTCGGACTTATCTTGATGGTTTTCGCGGTCGTGATGATGGCAGGATGCACTGAGGAGACTTCTCCGACGGAGGGGCTCAGCATCAAATTCACTGAGAATCAGCCTCCGGCGAAAGTGATGGACAATGCGCAGGAGACATTCGGGATATCTGTCACGATGAAGAACGAAGGCGAGGCGAGGATACCGAGAGGGAAAGTCATCGGGACTCTCTCAGGCATCGATGCGAATGCTTTCGGCCTTATGACATACACTGCCGTGAGCGAGCACGACATACGCGGGAAGGAGAAGCAGAATGGTGAAGTGATCGAGGGAGACACAGAAACAATAGATTTTGGAGACGCATCATACACTCCGAAGCTCACTGTAGATTTCCAGACATCGGTCAAGGCGGATGTCTGCTACAATTACGAGAGCTACGCAGTATTCAGCATATGCCTGAAGCGGAACACTGTCCAGAAAGAGTCTGACAAAGATATCTGCAAGATAGAGGAGACAAAGTCAGTCCAGAACTCAGGGGCGCCTCTCCAGATAAGCAATATGAAGGAGACAGGGGGCGGCAACAGCGAGGTCAAGTTCACATTCAACATAGATAGGATAGGTGGCGGGACAGTCTATGCAGTAGACACATTCAATGCGCAGACAGGCTGCACTGAGAATGACAACGGCAAGAACACAGTCACAGTGATAGTCGAGCCTCAGTCGCCTGATGTGATCGTATCCTGCACCAGATTGAACGGCGGGAATCAGGGATCGATAAAGCTCTATGATGGTAAAGGCACTGTCGTCTGCGAGATAAATACGCAGAATCTGCAGGAGACAGCATTCGAGAGCCCTGTGAACATAATCGTGAAATATATGTACAAGGACTCTGTCAAGAAGGACATCGTCGTGAGAAAGAGCTGATTATTTTTTCTCTTTATTTATTGTCTCTTCAGCCCTATCTATCTTCTTCCTGTCGAACCCTGCTGCGAGAAGGGACTTCTTCATATTCGGAAGGGTGTCTTTTCGCTCAAGTCCCCTCCTGAACAAAGAAACTATGTTGTTTATGTCCTCCTCGACGAATTCATCGCGGGAGAAGAACTCATCGAACTCCTTTGGCTGAGCGGTCGTGCTTATCTCGTTCCGGAGGGCGAATATCTCTGCGAATTTCGCGCCGATATCATCGACTATCTCCTTCTCTTTCCTCTCGCGCTCGATGATCAGGAAATTCTGCTTCTCAAGGGTATTCTTCATCTCATCGAGCTTCGCCTTGAAGGCGACCTCTTTTCTCGCATCCTCTGAAAGAAGCCTCCTTATCCTCTCTTCGTATCTCTCCTTCTCTGCGGCAAGCGTGGTGACATAGGTCGATAGATCATCCTTTATCTGCTTTCGCTCCTTGTCATACTGCTCAAGAAGGAAAGAGAACTCCTTCTTCAGGCGCGCATTCTCTGAGACAAGAGACTCGAATCTCCTCTCGGCGGCTGCCTTTCTCTTCTCGGCAATGATGATCTCGGAGTCCTTCTTCGCCTCCCTTTCTGAGAGGTCCCGAAGAGCTGCCCGAAGCTCCTTCGATTCGGCGAAAAGCTGCTTGTTGAACGCCTGGCCTTTCTCTATCTCGAGGCTCAGCTTCGCGACAAGCGCCTCTTTCTCCTTTCCCTGCTTGATGAGCGAGGAGATTATCTCGTCTTTGTGCGCGATATCATTCTCCTTCTCCTTGACATTATTCTCATCGATCTCTTTTGAGAAGAGATTCATCCTCTCAGAATCCGGATCCTTCTTCGGCGCAGATCTCTTAAGAAGGAATTCATTCTTCTTCAATAGCTCAATGAACTCCTTGTCCTTCTCCTTCGATTTCGCTATGAGATCAAGAATGGCATTATCCTTCTTCACCAGCTTCGCCTTGAGCCCCTCTATCTCGTCTCGCATATGCTCTATCTCGTTCTGGAACTCGAGAAGGACCCGATTCTTCCTCTCGCCTGAATCATTCAGTCCGCTGATCAGCTTCCTGGCGTTTCCGGAAAGCGCCTCTTTCTCTTTTAGTTTCCGGAGAAGGAGAGCTATCTTCCTGTTCTTATCGTGGAGTCTCGCATCAAGGGCGAGAGAGGGCTCTTCAGATGACGCATTTCTTGCGGATTCGAGCCTGGCGAGCCTCTCCTTCAGCTCGAATATGAGCTCGTTCTTCGCAGAATCATTCTCGAGAAGAGAGATGAGCTTCTTGTCTTTCTCGATGACCTCTTCCTCTGTCCTCTTCAAGGCCTCCTTAAGTTCAAGAACCGTATTTTCGTCAGGCATATCGAAGAAAGAGACTCGTCCCTTTTTATTTTTTTGCATGGCTTATGATGAAATTGGCGAGAAGCGACTCCAGCTGGAGGAACTCATCAGCCCCCTCTGTCATCCGGAACTCTATCTCTGCGCACTTATCGACAAGGGCTATTTTCCTATCATCGGGGATCGATAGGTTCCAGATCTCCTTGTGTATCTGGCGTATCATATCTGACCCTGAGAGGCCGTTCTCGAGCATCACCCGGAGAAGCTCTCCCTTGGCAGAGAGAAAGTCCCCCTTGATCGCTGTCTCGAGGATCTTTCGCACATCCTCGGGTTTCGCGCTCTCGGATATCGAGTATATCTCCTTCTCAGTTATTGTCTTTCCGAGGACCGATGCGCTCTGCATAAGGTTCTCGAGGCGCCGCACATCCCCTTCGCTGACCTGGTAGAGCGCCGATTTGGCCTTCTCATCTACCTTGAGGCCCTCTTCCTTCGCTATCTTGTCTATTATCTCGGAGATCTCTTTCTCTGAGAGAGGCTTGAAGCGGAAGATCGCGCATCTTGACTGTATGGGCTCGATTATCTTCGATGAGTAGTTCGCAGAGAGTATGAACCTGCAGGTATGCGTGTAGTTCTCCATTGTGCGCCGGAGAGCCTGCTGGGCCTCGCGTGTCAGGGCATCGCACTCGTCGAGATAGATTATCTTGAATGGGACATCCCCTATCGCGCGGGTCCTCGCGAAATCCTTGACCTTCACCCTTATGACATCTATCCCTCGCTCATCTGAGGCATTGAGCTCGAGGAAGTTCTGGTGCCACGCATCCTTGAATATGGCGCGCGCTATGACCAGCGAAAGTGTGGTCTTTCCGACCCCTGGCGGGCCTGCGAAAAGAAGGTGAGGCATATTCTTCTGCTCGACGAACGCCTTTATCCTCTCGACGATCTCTTTCTGTCCCTTGACCTCGGAGAATGTGTGCGGCCTGTATTTCTCGGTCCAGATGGCGTATTCCATAATCCGCAAAAAAGAGGATTAATATAAAAAGTTAACTAAAGAACTATATTATGTCTTCCTCAGCGACAATCATCATATCGCCGATGGCTATGACTGCGGAGAAAGGCACAAGTATGCTTCCGTCGCGGTCCTTCTCAAG
>CAYNNM010000078.1:0-4442 GCA_964398575.1 uncultured Methanosarcinales archaeon | reverse complement strand
CTACCTCTCGGGGTTCCTCAAGGAAGAGAATGTGCGCTTCCGTGACTCCGAGATAAAGTTCCTCGCAAGACCGCCTGTCTCGCTCATCAAGCGGACAGAGATCACAGGCTGGCAGGGAATATCGAAGAGCCAGGGGAATTTCTCGCTTTTCGCGGAGCAGGGGACGCTCAACCGCCATGAGGTTGTCGGAATACTCGGGGAGAATGGCATCGGAAAGACCACTTTCGCAAAGGTCCTCGCAGGAGTGGCAGAGAAGGATTCAGGCGAGATAACATCAAGCGTAAAGGTCTCGTACAAGCCGCAGTATCTCTCGCCGACAGATGATCTTGTGATGAGTGTCCTTCACGACGCATTGAAGAAGGATGCGGAGATAATCCGCCCGCTCACCCTGAAGCATCTTTTCACAAAGAAGCTGTCCGAGCTCTCAGGAGGAGAGCTCCAGCGAGTCGCGATAGCCGAGTGCCTCGCGCGCGACGCAGACATATATCTTCTCGATGAGCCATCGGCCGGACTCGATGTCGAGCAGCGCTTGATTGTCGCATCAGTCATAAAGGGATATATGGAGGAGAAGGGAAAGACAGCCCTCGTGATAGACCACGATGTGCTTTTCATAGACTATCTCTCCGAGCGCTTGATCGTATTCGACGGAGAGCCAGCTGTCACGGGAATCGTGAGAGGCCCGTACTCGATGGAGCAGGGGATGAATCGGTTCCTCACAGATCTTGGAATAACGATGCGGCGCGACATAGAATCGAAACGCCCAAGGATAAACAAGCCAGGGAGCCAGCTCGATGTCCAGCAGAAAAATGAAGGCAAGCTCTATTACCAGTAAGGCCGCGATGCTTTTTTCATCGCTTCTCTTATTTCTTCTCCTGATATTCTCGTCTCTGAACCACATCATTTTCGACACAAAGTTCTATGAGAAGGAGTTCGAGAAACACGGAATATATGGACGGTTCGCGCAAGAGAGAGCGCTTGCCGAACGGGATATCCTTCTTGATTATTTCAGAAATGATGATCAAAAGATAAGCTCGGATTTCTACAATGAGAGGGAAAAAGCGCATCTTTTAGATGTCAAGCCACTGATAAAAGCATCCATCGGCATTTTCCACATTCTGCTCGCATCATTCATCATTTCCCTCGCGTATCTTTTCTACAGAGACAGGAAGGAGTTCGGAAGGAATCTCTCAAGGATATTTCTTATATCGTCTCTTGCCGCATTCCTTCTCATAGCTGCGGCATTCCTGCTGAGAGAGAGTTTCTCTGAGATCTTCTTCGATTTTCACCTGATATTTTTCGATAATGATCTCTGGATGCTCGATCCTGCGACAGACAACCTCATTAACCTCTTCCCGGAAGGGTTCTTCTATGATGCAGTCGGAAGAATAGGTGCTCTTATCCTCTCGCTTTTGGCATCCGCATCGATAATCGCTATTTTTTCGAGATTCTCTTCAGGACATCATCGACGCTGATTCTCTCCATGAATTTTTCTGTCCGGATAACTCTCCCAAATAAGTCGTATTCTGGATAGTAGATGTCTTTGTCTTTCCATATCGATATGTGCCTCGAGGCGATTGGCGCCTTCCTATCAGGCCTTGTCGGGCCGAACAAAGATATTATCCTCACTTTCCCGTCCGATGCGGCAGCCATATTCATAGGACCTGAATCATTACAGATGAAATAATCGCATTTTCCCATCGCCACTACGCTTTCGCGGGACCCGAGCATCCCGATGAGATCCACACATCTCTTGTCGAATGACTTTGCAAGATCTATATCTGTCGCTCCTCCGAAAATGAGAACAGTATGCCCTTTATCGAGCAGCCTCCTGGCCAGTTCTGCATATTTTTTAATGGGCCAGCGGCGGAACATCGTCTCCTGCCCTGTGTTTTTTCCCCCTCCAGGCGCAAGCCCGACAATCTTTCCTTTTATCCTGTTTCTTCTGAATAGAGAATCTATTTTCTTTATCTCGTCTTTTCTTGGAAATACTTCTGTCTGGAAATAATCCTTTCCGAAGGACTTCACATATTTGTCTTTCCCTTCGAGAATCTTTCCATCCAGTGCTGTCAGAAGATCAAGGTCGTATTCTATCTCATGCTTGTCATTTCCATACGGAACAGCCAGATTGAGCGGGAACCCTTCTCCGAATCTGTCGAAGCCGATTCTCATCGGGATTCTCGTCGCCCAGATGAATAGGTTCGAAAGATAGTGCTTCTCGAATGTGAAAACAGCATCGAACCTCTCTTTCCTAAGCTCTCTTATGAGCTTCAGTGAGTAGATGATGCTCTTTCGCATCAGTCTCGAATCGTCGATGATGATCATCCTGTCGATGTTCGGATTGCCCTCAAGAACGTCTTTCGACCATTTCCCGACGCAGTATACTATCTCGCTTTTCGGGAACCTCTTTCTCAATTGCCTGAGGAAAGGAGTTGTCCAGAGGATATCCCCTATCGCGCCGGGCTTAAATACCAGGATTTTTTTCGGTATCTTTTTTAGTCCGGTATTTTTCCTCACGCTAATAATCAATTTTAGCAGATTTCCAAGAGCATTCATTTCTCGACCACCATTTTAGGTACATATTCGAAGAAATAATCCTCATCTGTGATCTTTTCAGTCTTGATCTTCCCGAATGCCCCTCTCAGCATCCGGCTGATTCTTTCAAGATTCTCCTTTCCCTTCACTTCAATCAGAAATCTTACGTTCTTTCCTTGGATATTCTTCAGAAGACCAATCATCCCTTTCAAAACCTCGACCTCATATCCTTCGACATCGATCTTGAAGAAGACGTTCTTGTATTTTTTTAACTCAGGAAGATTCACGCCATCAAGTCTCTTGATATCTATTCGCTTTCTTTTCCCTTTCTCTCCGAGAATGCTTCCTTCGTATGATAGCGGATTGCCAAGGACTATCTCGGCTTTTTTATTTCCGCTCCCCAGGCCGAACTCGAGCAATTTGTATCTTTTGACATCGTTCTTATCCAGCATCTCCCTGATCACCTTTGAATTATTCGGGTTGGCCTCGAACATGTATGAGAAACCCTCTTTTTCCTTCAGGAATCGGTAGGTCACTTCTCCAAAGTGCGCCCCGATATCGAAAAGCAGCGAATCGTTCTTTATCTTTCCAATTATTTGCCCATAGTCATAAGTGTGGAACGGGATTTCATAGTATCTTTTTATCATCACAGCTCCGTATTTGGTCTCTATTTTCATCGGAGCGATGAATTTCAGCGTGAGAATCGTTTTATCTTTCAATATGCTTCTTAAATGAGCTATGCAAGACAGGATGAATATGGCTTTGTTTCTTCCACTGAACTGTCTCAACTCAGCAATTATTTTTCTTATCATCCTCTTCCCTCTTGTTCTTTAGCGATATCTACCTCTAGCTCCTTCAAGCTCACTGTGGCGGTTCCGACTTTCCCTATCGAGATGCCTGCCGTATGATTCGCGACATTGAGCGCCTCTTTCGAATTGGCTCCGCTGCACATCGCAAGAGTGAATGCGGCGACAACAGTGTCTCCTGCGCCAGTCACATCGACGACGCTTCGCGCCTTTGTCGGCATGAGTATCACTCTGTTATGGTCCCGCTCGAACATCGCCATCCCTTTCTCCCCTCTTGTTATGAGCACATTCGCCTTTGTCTCGCCGACAAGATGGTTGCCTGCAGAAAGGAGATCTTCGTCTGTCTTTATATCCATTCCCGAAAGCAGAATGGCTTCTTTGGTGTTTGGCGTGATATAATCCACGCCCTCGTAAGTTGATGGGTCTTTGGATTTTGGATCGACGACAACAATCTTCCCCTCTTTCTTGCATATCTCGCATACTGCCTCGACAAGCGATCTTGAGACAACCCCTTTCGCATAATCCGATATTATGACTGCATCATATTCCTTGATGCTTTTCTTCACATTCTCGATGATTTTTCTCTCTATGTTCTTTGCGATAAAATGCCTGGTCTCATAATCTATCCGAAGAAGCTGCTGGTTATGCCCCATCACCCTTACTTTTCTTGTTGTCGATCTCTCATCCTCTATAAGGGATGTCGAGATGCCTCTTTTCTTAAGCTCATGGATGAGGCCCTGCTTCGTGTTGTCTTTCCCCACAACACCGATAAGAAAGGCGTGCCCGCCAAGCGATGCGATATTGCTCGCTACATTGGCAGCCCCTCCGGGGACATGGGTCTCCTTCTCGACCTCGACAATCTGGACAGGCGCCTCAGGGCTGATTCTCTCCACTTTCCCCCAGATATACTTGTCTATCATGACGTCGCCGATGACGAGGATTTTTTTATCATTGAATTGGGCAATTATTTTTTTCAGTATTTTATGCATAGAATCACTTATAAATAAGTATTTATAAGAGTTGTCCTTTTAAATACCTCTCACTAAAATAGGCCCTGCGCGGAAACTCTTTGTTTTTATTTCCTGACTAAGACATAGACTTTTT
>CAYNNM010000077.1:0-4569 GCA_964398575.1 uncultured Methanosarcinales archaeon | reverse complement strand
GGGTCTGATCGGAAAAATACGATGATTCAGGAGGATCTATGGAGATTGATTGCCCGGCCTGCAAAGGAGGAGAAGTGTGCCCGATCTGCGGAGCTGACCTCTACGGACAGGACTGCGGAAGATGCGGGGAGTGCGCAAAATGCAGGGGGAAGGGGACTATCCCTGACGCGTATCTAACCTGCCGCGAAGCTGTGAGAAGGGGGACGACCAACATCCGCGTCTACATCGCGATAAACGAGATGGAGCTCTCGAATCTGTTCAAGCAGAAGAAGGGGAAGTGAAGGAAGACATAAGATGCGGGGAGAAGCTCGCGCCCTGGGACATCGATCTATGCGAACGCTGCCAGGACGCGAGCGAGCCCGAATAGGGGGTGTGCTTATGAGGATAAGGCTCGGACGCGGAGAGGCTCCGAAGATAATCGGGCTTGCGGAGGGGAAAGACATCCTTCTTCTTGCCGAGAGGGAAAGGAAGGGAAGGGAATTCATCATAGTATATGCTGATGCTCGCCTCCTTGATGAGAGGAACCGGCGGATTATCCTTAAGGATGGCGATGCCGCAATGGGGATCGGCAAGGGAGATGAAGAGATGAAAGAGTATCCGGTCCGGAGCGGAATCCTCGACGGAGGGATGAGCGCAGCCGAGAGCGATGCCGGAGTAATAAAGTTCGGAAGGCAGCTTGGCGAAAGATGCGCGATATATGAGCAGGAATGGCTCAAGGTGCACACAGAATGGATTATCGAGAAGGAGGTGCGATGATAGGGATCAGGCTCAATAAAAAGGAGTTCGACAGGCTGATGAAAGTATTCGGTCCTGTCGCGAAGTGTATGAGGGTAGTCGCGCTCATCCAGCTTCTCGAGGAATGCCCGGAGATAGTCGAGGCGCTCAGGAGGGAATGAATGGATCTTGATGACATCAGATGCGGAGGGGATGTGCTCGTGTTCTTCTGGAGGGACCGCTGCAGGCAGTGCAAGAGCGTCAGCGAGGCCATCGATGATGTCGAGAGGAAGTATGATGTGAAGGTGCTCCGGGTGAACACTGATGAGGATGCGGAGCTCGCGAAAAATCTCGATGTCCACGGCATCCCGACGCTGCAGTTCTGGAGGCGGGGACGCTTCGAATGGCGCCTTCTTGGTCCTGCGCCGAAGGATGAGATAGAGAGAAGGGTGAAGGAGTCTGTCGGGCAATTACGATAGGCCGCAGAGCATCGCGGCTTTCCATTCAGATCCGAGGAAGGAGGACAATTCGAATGGCAACTATCTGGAAAGTGGAACTGGGCGACGACCTTGGCCGGTGGACCCTTAAGATACCGAGGGGGTCGGATTTTCTTGGCGTCGGAATGCAGGGCGGCAAAGTAGTTGTCTGGTTCCTGTGCGACCCTGAGGAGGAGCTTGTGAAGAAGACATTCTTCATCCACGGCACCGGCCGAATGATCTACTCAGGGTTGAACAAGAGCAACTACATCGGCACAGCGCAGGACGGCGGCTACATCTGGCACGTGTTCTGCAAGTGAGCTAAAAACCGCGTCTTCAATCTGTGGCATCCAACCCTGATTCGAAAAAGGAGAACGAATGAACAGAGAATGTGGAGTCTTGCTCGTGATTGCCGTAGGCATCCGTTTCATCGCGTTCGGAGTGATCGGTTTATGTGTCGCAGAAGAGAGCGATGACAAGAGTATCATTGCGCGCCTGCTCTTAGTACCGATCGTGTTGTTCTTCATCTCGCTTGGTGTCGACCTGTTGGTGAATCGCAATGCTTCTTATGTGCCGAGGGCGAAAAGGAGATGAGAATGATCCGCATCGAATTCGAAGTAAGAGGGTAAAATGAGTTCCGAGTGACTGGATCGGAAAGAGCGCAGTTCTATCGCGCTCTTTTTTTTGAGTATTTACTTTCAATATAGAAAATAAACAAAAGAAAAAAGAAAACCTACATCTCCGAGAATCTCTTCACCTCTTTCGCGAAAGCCTCGTTCTCGAATGGCTTGAGGATATAGCCAAGGACCCGTGCTGCTTGAGCTTTGGATCCTCCTTGTCGTTCGATGCGGTGAAATAGACTATCTTCAGCTTCTTCAACCTCTCCTCCCGGCGCGCCTTCTCGACAAAATCGAATCCGGAGAGATGCGGCATCCGGACATCGAGCACGAGAAGACCAGGGAGATCCCCTTTAAGCAGGCTCTCGAATGCGTTGCGCGGATCCGTGAATGTCACAGAATCAAAACCGTGAAGGTCAAGCACCGCGCGCACAAGCTCTATCGTGTCCTCAGTGTCATCGACAACCATTATTCTCTTCTTCATCTTTATCCTCCCTTGCCTCTAGTTGATGTTGGCAGCGTGAAATAGAATGTCGTTCCCTTGCCCGACACCGAATCGAACCATATCTTCCCGCCCATCAGCTCGATAAGGCCCTTCGATATGGAAAGCCCAAGGCCTGAACCCCCGACCTTTCGCGTCATCGAGGAATCGACCTGATAGAATCTCGAGAAGATGTGCTTCTGGCTCTCAGAAGGTATCCCCTCCCCGGTGTCAGAGACAGAGAACTCGAGAAAATCCTTCCTTCTTGCGATATGGAGGTAGATCGACCCCTTCTCAGTGTGGTTGACTGCGTTCATTATGAGGTTGCGCAGCACCTGGAGCATCCTGTTCGGATCGGCCCTGATTTTTGGCAGTCCATCTTCCTTCGAGAACCTTGGCTCGAGGCCCTTCTGGCGGATGAGCATCTCCATATTCTCCCTGATGTCCTCGAATGCGGTATCGACATCGATGTCCTCCTCTATGACTCTGAGCTTGCCGACGCTGATCTTCGAGGAATCGACAAGATCGAGTATGAGCAAATAGAGCTTATCCGTGTTCTTATTGATAAGATCGAGATAATGCGCCCTCTTCTCCTTATCCTCAAGCACCCTCTCGTCCTGAAGGAGCTGAGCGAATCCCTTTATCGATGTCAATGGAGTCTTAAGCTCGTGCGCTCCGACAGAGATGAATTCATCCTTCTTGGTATCGAGCTCCTTAAGCTCTGTATTCGCGGCCTCAAGCCGCCTGTTGATATTCGTTATCTCGCGATCCCTCTCGACGATATCCTCTGTCCGCTCCCTCACTTTCCGCTCAAGTTCCCTACTGAATCTCTGGAGCTTCTTCCTAGTCTCGGTCTCCTTCTCTGAGAGCTTGATGTGCTCGAATACATTGTAGAGCTGGATAGCTGCCTCGGCTCCGATCTTCTTCAGCGTCGCGATCTCATCGGAGCTGTACTTCATCAGGTTCTCCTTCTTTCCGAGAGCGAAGAACCCAAGAAGATTCGAGCCTACCTTTATCGGGACAAGGATGGCGAACTGGTTCGCATCGAGCCATTTGAGCGAATTTTCCCCGCCTGAGGAATACTTCGAATCGCCGATGAAATCCTCTCTTTGGACTGCCCTGTCCCGCTCAAGGACACTCTCGAGGAACTGGTCAGACACGTGTCTTCTCCTGGGTGATTCAGAGACAAAACCCTTCCCCTCGCGGAGAAACACCGCCGCATCCTTCGGGAAGAATATCTCTTTTAGCCCGGTCGAGAGCTTCTTCGAGAAGATCGCGGGATCGAGTATCCCTGAGAGATCAGTCAGGAGCTGTGCGCTCCTTGCGCCAAGGTCATAGACCTTTCTCCTGAAGAAATAGTCTATTCTCGGCTGGATGAAATTGAAGTATGATATGAAAGAGATGAAGAGCACAAGGATTATCGCCGAGAACTGCCAGGGGGAGAGGTAGTTGAAATAATCCCGGAGAAGATACGTGAAGAAGAGTATCGGGATGAATGTGACTGCCGACACTGCTGCCCAGGCAGCAGTCTTATGCACTGCTGTCTCGATATCGAGGAGCCTGTACCTGACGATGGCGTAGAATACGATCGATGAGAACAGAAGAACAGAGATGTATCCTGAATTATATATCGCGGCATCAGGAAATATCGCAGGGAAAAAATCGATTATCCCGGTATATGCGAGAACATAGCCGAAGAAGACAAGGTTCAGCTGCTTCTTGCCATCGGAAGACTTCTCTCTCTTTCTTGAGATGTAGAATACTGCCATCGAGAGCATCATCGGCACGCACCAGATGATAAAAGAGAATATCCCAATCGCATCGAACACGACATAGTATCCGTAGAAGTGGCTGCGTGCGCCAGAGATCACAGAATCAGTGAATATATTCACAAGAGCGAAAAATGAGAGGAGGAGGATGAAGAAATGGGATATCCTGATCATTCTCGCCTCAAGCTCCTTCGACCAGGCGAGAGAGAAGTAGAATATCGCTGGAGCTATCAGGAGCACAGCGCTGTACGCGAAGTACTTGTACCAGAAAAGCGCGACATCCGATGTCCTCGAGAAATATGTCAGCGAGGCGAAGAAGAGCCAGATGAATACTGATAAGATCATCAGGAAGAATCTGTAGCTCTTGGAATCACCCTTGGCTTTCTTGATGACGAAGAACCCCATAGAGAGGATCACAAGGGATGAGACAAGCACAGGAATGGCATAAGGATTCAGAAAATAGCTCTCTGGCGAAAATATCGGAGGAAAACCCATACAGCAATCTTGGGAAA